>JASJDX010000236.1 GCA_030064975.1 Pleurocapsa sp. MO_192.B19 | reverse complement strand
AGGGCAGTACTAGCAAACAACAGAGGCAGGTTAGTCACAAAAATTACCGCAATTAATTCAATATGACCAGGTAAGGCAAAAGCTAAACCCAAACTCAATGCCGTCACGCCTAAGACAATTAAAAAGACAATCAAAGCGATCGCGCTTAAACCAGCAATTCCTGGTAATCCTGCCCCCAAAATAGCACTAGCAAATATGATTACCGCTGTTTGAATAAAACTCAGAGCAATAATATAAACGGTTGAAGCTGCCACAATTGAGTAGCGGGAGGATAACGGCGCAACTAGTAAACGGTTCAAGAAACCAAATTCACGATCAAACATCACAGGTAACCCTGCATTTAATGCCCCAGAAAAAGCCGTAAACACGATTACACCTGGTGCCAAGAATTTAGCGTAACTCAAGTCATCACCAAATAATCCTGAGGGGGCTTTGCTAAACAGTGCGCCAAATAAAACCAACCACATAAAAGGCTGAATAATTCCCGCAATTAAAGTCGAGGGACGACGTTGAAGTTGAATAAATAAACGCTGAGTAAGGGCTAATGTTTCTTGAATAAAATCCCCTAGAGAGCTATTTTGCTCTGTATTTTGTTTGCTAATAGAGGGATTGGGTGCTAAAGCAGATTTGATATTTCTACTGGAAATGGATTGACTCATAATTTATTTATAGTTGTGATTCTCCAAAAAGTTAAGCTAGTGGCTAATGCCTAATGGCTAATAGCGACGAACAGTATTATGAAAAATTTTATAGATTAACTAACAACGACAATTATTTCATTTGCTGTTTTTTCTCTTTCTTCATATCTCTAGTGCTAGCTGCTGCCATTTCTGCATCCATAATGGTTTGACCAGTAGCAGCAAGATATACGTCATCAAGACTGGGACGAGATTGAGCCAGACTAAAGGTAGGTAAGTTCACTTCTGACAAAGACTGTTCAATTTTACTCAGGGAACTTTGACCAGATTTAACGATCAGATTGAGAGAATTTCCTTGGACTGCATTAATAATTACTTCTTCGACAAAAGGCAAAGATTCCAGAATGTGTTTAGCTTTATCTGCTTCCTCATCTGGGGTAAATTCTCGAATACGCAGAGTAACGCGATCGCCTCCTAGTTTGTTTTTTAACTCTGATGGTGTACCCTCGTCAATCATTTCCCCTTGACCAATAATTGCCAGGCGATCGGCTAGAGCATCAATTTCTTCTAAATAATGACTAGTTATTAATACAGTTGTTCCTGCTGCTCGCAATTCTTGTAAAAATTCCCAAACCACCATACGGCTTTCGATATCTAAACCAACAGTGGGTTCATCTAAAACTAACACTTCAGGTTGGTGTAATAATCCTGCGGCTAGATCGAGACGTTTGCGAATTCCCCCAGAATATGTTCCTGTTTTATTATCGGCATATTCTGTTAGTCCTAAGACTTCAATTAGTTGGTCAATGCGATCGCCAATTAGTTTTTTCGGTAAATGGTAGAGTGCTGCTTGTAGCTTTAATAATTCTCTTCCAGTTAATACCTTATCAATAGCTACTTCCTGAGCGACATAACCAAGTCTTTGTCTTACTACTTTGGGAGATGCGATCGCCGAAACGCCGCCTACCTCAATTTTTCCGCCGTCGGGTTTGGCAAGGGTACATAAACAGCGAATGGTAGTGGTTTTCCCTGCACCGTTAGGACCTAGTAAACCAAAAATCTCTCCTGGTTGAACAGTAAAAGAAATGTCTTTTACCGCTGGAACATCGCCATAGCTTTTCCGTAAGTTTTCAATTAAAACGGCAGCAGCCATAGTATCTAGTTAAAAAATATTTTTTCTATATATTTATTGTAGTAGTTCACCTTAGGATAGGCATTAAGTGTTTGCTAAACTTGGGTTGTGACCGAAGGGGTATTCTCCTCTTGATGAGTAACACACTGTAAATATTCACTTACTACATCTTTAGTTTTACCAACCATTCTAATCTGTCCTTGTTCCAGCCAAATGGTTGTATGACAGTTTTGCCGAATCATTTCCATAGAGTGGGAAACTAGCAAGACTGTAACGTGATCCTGCCAAAACTCTTCCATTCTCTGGCTGCATTTATTTTTAAAGCTGACATCTCCTACCGAAAGCACTTCATCGAGGATTAAAATATCTGGCTTAATGTCAGTGGCGATCGCAAATCCCAAACGGGCAGTCATTCCTGAAGACAAACCCTTAACAGGAACTAAAGCATAACTTTCTAATTCAGCAAATTCTAAGATTAATTTAGCTCTATTTCGCATTTCCTCCTGAGAATAGCCCAACATCACCCCATAAAGCACAATATTATCCATTACCGCTAATTCTGGGTCAAATCCTGCCCCAAGCTCAATCAAAGGCGCAATTTTTCCCTTTACCCTGACTGTGCCAGATGTAGGTTGTAAAATCCCTGAAATTAGCTTCAACATGGTGGACTTACCTGAACCATTAGCACCAATAATTCCAATTTTCTCTCCACAACCGATAGTTAAATTGATATTATCTAAAACGATTTTTTTGGCGGGATGACGATATTTACCTTCTAAAAAGGAAAATATAGTTCTTTTTAAATCGTAAGAAAATTCTTCTTGAGTCCTTCGCCACAGGGAAACCCCATCTAATCTAATCGATTCTTGCATCATTAATTTATTTTTTATAGTAAATCCATAAACTGAGAACGCCAACTAGAAAATGCGACTGTTCCGATAGTCAAAACTATCAAACCACTGAGCAAACTATGAATAATTAAACCAAAATCGGGAAAATTACCTGACAAGGAGATCTGACGAATACTTTCGATGATGGGCAGAATAGGATTTAAAATTAAGAACCTAGTAACTGCTTCAGGAACAATTTCGGCGGGATAAAAAACTGGAGAACTGATCCACAAAACAAAAGTCAATAACTCATAAAAATAAGATAGATCGCGGAAAAATACATAGAGCGCACTCATTAACATACCAACACCTGTACAGACTAAAATTAAACCTGTAAAAGGAAAAAGTAAAGCCACAACATTGAGTAAGCTTCTCGAAAAAATCAAGGTAACTACAACTAATAAAGGGAATGCACCCATCAATAACTGAAAGACATTAGCTCCTATAGAAGATAAAGGAAAAATAAATAGTGGTAGACGTATTTTGTTAACCATTCCTCCATTTTCTACCACACTAGATAGAGCCTGAGCCGTAGAAGCAGAGAAAAAATTGATGACGACCAAACCAGTAAAAGCTGCCAAGATATAATTTAAAGTGGAATTATCATAATATTCAGCAAAAGTTGCCCCAAAAATTGCTGCATATAAACTGGTCATCGCCAAAGGATTTAATAGCGACCAATAAATGCCTAAAAAAGAGCCACGATATCTTCTTTTGAGGTTGCGTCGAATTAAAACAACTAGCAATTCACGATACCAGGACAATTCTTTGTTTCGCTGATTTGTCAAAATAGATGTAATCATATAGTAGTTTTTACGAGTGTCAGGTATAGGGCGTATTGTAGTTAAAAGTCGCGAAGAATATGGTAATAAATCCTGTTAGGTATAAAAATTAGGACTTTGGACAAACAGCAAAATTTTGTTGTCTCTGATTTTTTTAATTGAATAATGGGACACAAAAAATCTCTCAATGCAAAACTGCTTACTAAAAAGAAAGTTTAAGAGTTAATCGACTCTGAAGGAAAACTGCATCAAAAGTTTACCAATTTTTTTGAGCAGATATATTCAAGTGGATATAAAAGACAGCCTCTAATCTACGTGAGGCAAGGAATTCGGAGTACTCGCTGCCCTAAAGGACTCGCTGAGTCCTTCGGATATTATCCCGCTTGACGGGACTTGCTGAGTCTAACGACTTGCTCCGCAAACGCAACCGCATCGCGCGAGATGCTCCGCTACAGAGTTCAAAGTTAGGAGTATTCGCGCTCGCGAAAAGCTACGCAACGGAGTTACAATTTTTCCCAGGAAATAATAGGGAATGCAAGCATCTCTCAAGTTATGAATTACGAAATTTCTAGTTTCATCGAACTGACGTTAATCTATTTCTGATTGATAAAAGCAGCCAAAAGACGAAGTGAAGTTTTTATCATTAGCGATCGCCATAGAAGAGGCGAATCTAAGATAGAAAATGGAAGTTTTTAATTGAGCATAGAAGATTAGCGACTTCAAAGAGTGGAGGTTTTGCTTTAAACTGTGAGGTGGCTCATTATTATTCGGAATAAAGTAATAGCAATGGAAATAGGGCAAAAAGTAAAAGTTTGTAGAATCAAAGATAGAGTAAATGGGAGCGTTGCTGGTAAACTCGGCAAAGTTGGCACGGTTAAAGAATATAAAATGACAGATGGTAGCGGCGTTGGCGTGGTTGTCCAATTTGACGATCGCACAGCTACTTGGTTCTTTGAAGATGAAATTAAGCCCGTAGACTAGCCATAATAAAATAAACTCTATAATAGACCAGATTATTTAACATATGTCCTCGATCGTCACCTTTTTGGGTAAAGGCGGTATAGGTCGCACAACTTGCGCGATCGCAACTGCTAAAAAGCTAGCTACAGAAAGAAAAAAAGTTCTTTTAATCGGACAAGATTCTAGTCCTGCTTGGGGGATGGCATTAGGGACAACTCCCACAAATGAACCGCAAGAAATCAGTGCTAATTTTGCGGTAATGCAATTAAATTCCACCGTTTTGCTAGAAAATAGCTGGGAAGAAGTTAAACAACTAGAAGCCCAATACTTGCGATCGCCAATTCTTAAACAGGTATACGGTCAAGAGCTGGGCATCATACCTGGTATGGATCGCGCTTTAGCTCTCAACGTAATTCGCGAGTACTATCAAAACAATAAATACGATGTAATTATCTACGATGGTTCAGGAGGAATAGATACTTTAAGAATGTTTGGGATGCCAGAAATCTTAAGCTGGTATTTCCGTCGCTTTCGAGGTATTTTCGCTGAATCAGATATTGTTCAAACTCTCTCGCCTTTTGTTCAACCAGTTACCAGTGCTATCTTGAATACATCTTGGACGCCAGGGGACATTACT
Organism: Pleurocapsa sp. MO_192.B19; assembly: GCA_030064975.1. Lineage (GTDB taxonomy): Bacteria > Cyanobacteriota > Cyanobacteriia > Cyanobacteriales > Xenococcaceae > Waterburya. The sequence continues at coordinate 8,103 of JASJDX010000236.1, read as the reverse complement.
GAAAATACAGATAATCCCGCTAGCCAAATGTTAGAAAAAGGGACAGAAGCTCTAAGTCAAGGCAAAGTGATAGCTTATTTGGTTACTACTCCTAACCCCGCAGCAGTGGCAACTGCCAAATATCTTTGGGGTAGCGCACAGCAGATTGGGTTAAGTGTAGCAGGAGTTTTGGTTAACCAAGGAACAGTCACAGAAAGCATCTCTTCTGATTTTGCGCCCTTAGATATTATCTCTGTACCTAATTTTGATGGTAGTAACTGGCAACCCCTGATTGATGGATTACCCACGATGGTTGAAGGGTTCAATGCACCCAAACCAATAGAATTTCTGATGGCAGAACGGAAAATAAAAGTATTTTTGCCAGGATGCGACAAAAAAGACGTAAAACTAACACAATATGGTCCAGAAATTACCGTTGAGACAGGAGATCAAAGACGTAATATTACCCTTCCCCCTGCTTGGCGTGGTAGTTCTGTGGCAGGAGCAAAATTTCAAAACGGCTATTTAGAAGTAACTGTTGGATAAGTAGCGAGTAGCCAGTCTCAGAGCGGATACCCTAAAGGGTTCAGCAGTTGCTTCAAGTCGGGAGACCCGCCCAACGCACTGCTTCACTGCTTCGCATATAGCGAGTAGCAAATAACAGGTGGTGAATCTTCTTAACTGAGATTTGGATTTTGTCTATATTCGCTACTACAAAATGACTTTAAGACTTGGAACAGCTAAAAGCTTAAAATTGAAAACGTTGAGTAAAGTACAATAATGTCTGATTCTCCAACAAAGATAGAAAAAGCAGATAACTCAGGGGATTCCAAAACTCGCCAACTGCTGGGAATGAAAGGTGCAGCTTCTGGAGAAACTTCTCTCTGGAAGATTAGGCTGCAACTGATGAAACCTATTACCTGGATTCCTCTAATTTGGGGGGTAGTTTGTGGTGCAGCATCTTCAGGTAACTATACTTGGACGGTGGAAAACTTTTTGTTATCGGCAGCCTGTATGTTACTTTCTGGGCCATTAATGACTGGTTATACCCAAACTGTTAACGAACTCTATGACCGCGAAATTGACGCTATCAATGAACCCTATCGTCCCATACCTTCGGGAGCAATTTCTCTACCTCAAGTAAAAGTGCAGATTGTTGTATTACTTTTGGCTGGTTTGGCATTGGCTTATGGTTTAGATATGGCAGTAGGTCATGATTTCCCTACCATCTTTTGTATTGCTCTTGGGGGTTCGTTTATTGCCTATATTTATTCTGCCCCACCATTAAAACTAAAGCAAAATGGTTGGTTAGGTACTTATGCGTTGGGTTCAAGTTATATTGCTTTGCCCTGGTGGACTGGTCATGCTCTATTTGGTAATTTAAACTGGACAATTGTAATTTTGACCTTAATCTATAGTTTTGCTGGTTTGGGAATTGCCATTGTCAATGATTTCAAGAGTGTAGAAGGCGATCGCGCCTTAGGTTTAAAATCTCTTCCTGTCATGTTTGGAGTAACCACCGCTGCTTGGATCTGTGTTATTGCGATCGATGTTTTCCAAATTGGCATTAGCGGTTATCTAGTGGCAATTCATGAAAATCTCTATGCTACAATTGTTTTCCTGTTAGTTATCCCTCAAATCGTTTTTCAGGATATGTACTTCCTGCGTAATCCCCTGGAAAACGATGTTAAGTATCAAGCTAGCGCACAACCATTTCTAGTTTTTGGGATGTTGTTTACAGGCATTGCTTTGGGACACGCAGGAATTTAAAGGGATGAAGGATAAGGATTCTGCTCTTATCGTCAGTAACTTATTATTCTGCATTTAACGATAAAAATTTAATCCATCGCTAATTTAATTGGTGTTTGATATCCAATTTAAACGAATAAAGTAGCCAGAGTTTCCTGATTGGTCAGTAATTTTGGTAATATTTTTAACTTTGAGATTAAAGGGAATGGCAGTAGTAATATATTTCTGAACGTACATTCCAATGTCGGCAGCAAGGTAGTTAGCTGTAAGGCCAGCTAATCCGACGCCTAGTAGCTGATGAATTGGTTCTCGCGGTAGGGTAAAGTGAGCTGTCATTACCATCCCTGCGGTAAGCATCATAGCAACGGAAGAATTTGTACCACAGCGGGGATGCAATGCTAAATTCCACTCCCCTTGTTGGAGGCGAGTTAAAGCTAAGGCGACTGCTCTTCTTAACCTGTTGGGGTTAATATCACCATAAAGGTAAAATCCTTTTTCTGTAGAGAGTCCGCCAATGGTTTCGTTATCTGTGGATAAATAGCTAGTGGAAAATTTACTCTTTGTGGAGTTGCTCGGATTGCTTAAAATCCACACAGTAGCGTGTTCTAGAGCGTGTACCTGACGTATAATCAAAAATTCTTTTAAGCCAGGAATAAAGCCTAACTGTCTAATTAGTTCACTATCTTGATTAGGATCGGGGTAGGGTAAATCAAATCCCGCGTTAGCGTAGATGGCATCGCTCATAATTGTTTCCAATGATTTCTCATCACATACAGCTTGAGCAATTTTCATGGGCAATATCGCTTCGATCAAAGCTGAGTCGTGATATTTTAATTTTATTATTTTATCGGTAGAGATCGGCTAATTACAGATAAATTAAGCCACTATGCCTTTTAATCTATCTAGCTTATAGTGTTTTGTAGCCATCAACACAATATTTATTATTTGTTTGTCATTGATTGTTATTGAGTAGTCTATAGCAGTTTTCGACTAGACGATCTTAGCAATTGGAGAATTACTACCTAATAATTTAAGCTACACTTAATAAAAACTGAGCCAGAAGCTTGCATGTTATGGTGCCAACCGACTAAAATTTTCTTCAATCATGACTCTTCAATCATGACTCTTCAATCATGACGGTGCTTCCAATTTTTGCTATGGCTCTGATGTATTTATTGACTCTATTTCTGGAACAATAATTGTAATTTTCTTTTTAGTTATTTTAATTGATTCTGGTTGAGGAATATCAATAGTTGTTAAGGGTTCTTCGGTAGAAGAATTTATTTTTTCAATGGTAATAGGTTCAGTTGATTTTTCTGATTCAAGTGTTGTAGTTTGAACCACTGATTTCTCTGGTTCAGTTTCTTTATTTATAACACTAGATGTTTCTGTAAAAGTATCTTTTACTTCCTTATCTTGAGAGATTACTTCTTCTTTTGCTTTGACTTTGTCTACATTATCCATAGCAGTAGCATTATTAACTTCTGATGCCGTAGATTCTTGTAGTTGATTAATCTTATCTGATTTGATTTTTGTCTCTGAGCTTGTATTATTGTCAGTCGAAGGGAACACAATATTCTGATTATCTTCTGTTGACTCTATTGTTGGTTTACTAGTATCTGCCATCTCTTCAGGAATATTTTCAGTTTCAATATTATTGTTTTTAGGTTCAATTTCAGGTTCAATAATTTCTGGTATTCCTACTGGCTGAATATAGTAATTTTGCTCTACTATAGAACGGGCTTCAGTTAAAGGGATTTTATTAGTTATTAGTTTAGCCAAAGTATCTGTTTGCTGTGGATCGTAATTAATTACCCTAACAGTATTATTAAAGGTATTTTGAATATTATTTCCTGCCTCATCAATTAACTCTAATTTTATCCAATTTTCGCCTTTATTTAATCCTGTTAAATAAATCGGTTGCCAATTTTCCAAAATAAAACTAGTTCCATTAACAGTTGTTTTAACGCGCCAATCTTTTAGCTCAGGATCATTCTGCGCGACGGCGTGTAATGGTGCATTAGTTAAATAAAAATCCAGCATAAACGGCTCTGCACCATAAGTCCCTGTTGGTTTGCTATAGGTTAGTAACGGTAAATTAGGCTCAGGACGATTATTGTTAGTTTCAGTTAAAACACTAAAAGTTGTTTGAGCATAAGCACCTTCATTTTTGAAACTTTCTCCCCAAGGACGAGACGCGAAAACCCTGATGCTATGAGTCCCAGGATTCAAATTTTCTAGTATTATAGGCTTGTCTAAATCGTAAATCTCTTGGGATGGTTCATTATCTAAAATCAAATCTAGATGTAACCCCAGTTTGAGTTTATCGTCCTGAAATATGGGCAAGTCTTCTACTTTTAACTCAACGTTAATGTCTGTCTTATTAAATACTTGTTCGGCTTGAGGTGAGATTATCTTGACTTGAGGAGTAAATTGTTTCAGTTCTTGATTTAACTCCCTAATAATTGTGGGAGTGGCTGTCTCAGCTAGATTACTTTTTGTAGTATCTAAGGATACCGATTTAGCTGTATTGCTGAAGCGATCGCGAAGGGTATCTAGAGAATAGTTGCTTAGAGAATTATCAATATTGACTTGTCCACAACTGACTAAATAAATTAAACATAATAATAATAAGCACAACTTTATAGTTTTCATTGACATCTATCTATAAATTACTAATAAAAATTTTTGAAGCCTTCAAGCTAACTTAACTTGAATCAAGCCTTTCTCCTTATTAAATTACATCAGGATACAGAAGATTTTGAGAAAGCTGGTTATATTGCCTTTTATGAAGATAATTTGTGTTTTGTATACTTTTGCCGAAAAACTTTTGGGGTAGAAACCTTGTCAAATCAATAATCACATCCATTTAAAATTTTGTTAAGCTTTCCCAGGATTGCTGAGTTCTGAGTCTTATGATCATATAAAGTAATGCCTGTAGCTTAAACCTAAACCAATAGGGGAAGGCTAGCTAAGGTTATATAAAAAGCAGTGATTTTCGCTGAACTTTTTACATAATAAAAAACCTATTCTTCGGAATAGGAAAATCTAAAATCTATTGCCCTGAGAGGAGAATCCTCATGACAATCAGTCCTCAAAAAGAAGAGGCGAAAGTCAAGGTAACAGTTGATGTAGATCCAGTTCCTACTTCTTTCGAGAAGTGGGGCAAGCCAGGTCATTTTGACCGAACTTTAGCCAGAGGTCCTAAGACTACCACCTGGATTTGGAATCTTCACGCTGATGCTCATGATTTTGACAGTCATACCAGTGACTTAGAAGATATTTCGCGAAAAATATTTAGTGCGCATTTTGGTCACCTAGCGGTGGTTTTTGTTTGGTTAAGCGGAATGTATTTCCACGGAGCCCGTTTTTCCAACTACGAAGCTTGGTTAAGTGATCCCACTGCAATCAAACCTAGCGCGCAAGTAGTATGGCCGATCGTCGGTCAAGGAATTTTAAATGGCGATGTAGGCGGTGGCTTCCACGGAATTCAGATTACTTCTGGATTGTTCTACTTGTGGAGAGCTTCTGGATTCACTAATAGCTATCAGTTATACTGCACTGCTATCGGTGGATTGGTGATGGCAGCCCTGATGATCTTTGCTGGTTGGTTTCATTACCACAAGAGAGCGCCCAAGCTGGAATGGTTCCAAAATGTGGAATCGATGATGAACCATCATCTTGCTGGCTTGTTAGGGTTAGGTTCTCTAGGCTGGGCTGGTCACCAAATCCATGTGTCATTACCAATCAATAAACTGCTGGATGCAGGAGTTGCACCAAGTGACATTCCTTTACCCCATGAGTTTATTTTGGATAGCAGCAAAATGGTGGAACTGTATCCTAGTTTCGCAGAAGGGATAAGACCTTTCTTCACTTTAAACTGGGGTGTGTATTCGGACTTCTTAACCTTCAAAGGTGGTTTGAACCCAGTAACAGGTGGTTTGTGGTTGTCTGATACAGCACACCATCATTTAGCGATCGCTGTACTGTTTATTATTGCTGGTCATATGTACCGTACCAACTTCGGTATTGGTCACAGTATGAAAGAAATTTTAGACGGTCATCAAGGCGATCCACTACTATTTGGTGGGAAAGGACACCAAGGGCTGTATGAAGTTCTAACAACTTCTTGGCACGCACAATTGGCAGTTAACCTAGCTATGCTTGGTTCTCTGACTATTATTGTTGCCCAGCATATGTATGCTATGCCTCCTTATCCATATCAAGCGATTGACTATGGTACTCAAATATCGTTATTCACTCATCACATGTGGATTGGTGGATTTCTGATTGTTGGTGCTGGAGCGCACGGTGCTATTTATATGGTGCGTGACTATGACCCAGCAAAGAATGTTGATAATGTGATCGACCGTGTGCTTCGTGTTCGCGATGCGATCATTTCTCACCTGAACTGGGTATGTATATTCTTGGGCTTTCATAGCTTCGGATTGTACATTCATAACGACACCATGAGAGCTTTGGGTCGTCCCCAAGATATGTTCTCCGATACAGCAATTCAGCTACAGCCCATCTTTGCTCAGTGGATCCAAAATATCCATACTCTTGCTCCTGGCAATACTGCTCCTACAGCTTTAGAGCCAGTCAGCCATGCTTTTGGTGGCGGTGTAGTAGCGGTTGGAGGCAAGGTGGCAATGATGCCTATTGCTTTAGGTACTGCTGATTTTATGGTTCACCATATCCACGCATTTACGATCCACGTAACTGTTTTAATTCTGTTAAAAGGTGTTCTCTACGCTCGTAGTTCTCGCCTAATTCCAGATAAAGGAAACCTCGGCTTCCGCTTCCCTTGTGATGGCCCTGGTCGTGGTGGTACTTGTCAAGTATCAGGTTGGGATCATGTATTCCTCGGCTTGTTCTGGATGTATAATTCCATCTCTGTGGTAATTTTCCACTTCAGTTGGAAGATGCAATCAGATGTATGGGGAACAGTATCTTCAGATGGTACGGTGTCCCATATCACTGCTGGTAACTTTGCTCAAAGCGCAATTTGTATCAATGGCTGGTTACGTGATTTCTTGTGGGCGCAAGCTTCTCAAGTTATCACCAGCTATGGTTCAGCTTTATCTGCTTATGGAATTATGTTCCTAGCGGGTCACTTTATCTTTGCTTTTAGTCTGATGTTCCTCTTTAGTGGACGTGGCTATTGGCAAGAATTGATCGAGTCAATCGTTTGGGCGCATAATAAATTAAAAGTAGCTCCAGCTATTCAACCCCGCGCTTTGAGTATTACTCAAGGTCGTGCAGTAGGGGTAGCTCACTACCTTTTAGGAGGAATTGTTACCACCTGGGCATTCTTCTTGGCAAGGACGCTCTCGTTGTAGACGTACCTGCAAATTCTGCCGATCTTTCAAGATGGTTGAAGCTATAAGTTGAGACTGTCTTGTGAGATTGGCTAGTATAAACATAACCTTGAGCATTAGTTCAAGATTAGCAATAGCAAAGAAAACTGAACGGTAAATAATTAACGTTCGTCATACACTTGAGAGGTTTTGACTTGAACTTATTTAATTTATTTCAAGTACCTGAAAACCTCGTTTGAGGAAACCTTAAAAGAAGCGGACTTGAGTTAAGTAACTCAATTATCAACCGTGTTTTAATAAAATTACTACCCTGCGATATTTATTATTGAAGGTGGTAACTAAAAGCCAAAAATGAGTGGTAAACAATAGCAATATTAACCTCATTTTTCACCCTACAGGAGAATTCTACCCATAACCTATGGCAACTAAATTCCCGAAATTTAGCCAGGATCTCGCACAAGATCCGACTACTCGTCGGATCTGGTACGGAATTGCCACTGCTCATGATTTTGAGCTTCATGATGGTATGACTGAAGAGAATCTTTACCAGAAGATTTTCGCTTCTCATTTTGGTCATATTGCAATCATCTTCTTGTGGACTTCCGGTACTCTGTTCCATGTAGCTTGGCAAGGTAACTTTGAACAGTGGATAAAAGATCCTTTAAACACCAGCCCAATCGCCCATGCGATTTGGGATCCCCACTTTGGTAAAGGTGCCATTGATGCCTTTACCCAAGGTGGTGCTTCTAGTCCCGTAAACATTGCCTATTCTGGGGTATACCACTGGTTCTACACCATTGGTATGACCACTAATCAAGAGTTGTACCAAGGATCGATCTTTTTATTGATTCTTTCCTCTATCTTCTTGTTTGCTGGTTGGTTACACTTGCAGCCCAAGTTCCGTCCTAGTTTGGCTTGGTTCAAAAATGCGGAGTCTCGCCTCAACCACCACTTAGCTGGTTTGTTTGGGGTTAGTTCTTTGGCTTGGACTGGACACCTAGTTCACGTTGCTATCCCCGAATCTCGCGGACAGCACGTAGGTTGGGATAACTTC
>JASJDX010000235.1 GCA_030064975.1 Pleurocapsa sp. MO_192.B19 | reverse complement strand
TTTTGCCGGCTGACATAGAAGTACCAATAATCATGATTGTGGGACATTGATAGGGCTGTTCTGGTAAAGGATTAATATAGTCATTCATTGATAGCTTCTGTCTATCCCGCAGTAAATGACCCTGATAGTGTAAACAGGGAGGAGATGACAACAGATGGGAAACTGAAGTGGCTTTGCCAAATAACCCAGCAGGAGTCAAAGCATGGAGAGAATTATCGGTCGGAATGTCTTGCCAATTGCCAACAATTTCTAAGGTTGCCTGTCGTACTCCAAAGGCACCAATAATTGAATCTCCTGGGAGTAAATTTGCCATCCTGCCATTGGTCAGTTCGACTTTGGCTGAGGGATTGAGAGGCGGTATCACTTCACCCATTACATAATCTCCCATTGCCCATTGCGATCGCGGTAAAGGTTTAACCTCGAAGGGAAGGTCATCGAGGTCGGCAATTCGGGTTAGAGAACTCAAAAAATATTGATTTAACATGGCTTTTATACTTCTCTTTCTCAAACTTAAATATTTAAACGAGAGCTGGAAATCAAGCCTGCCAGCAAAGCAGCGCGATCGACCATCTGTTCTAGATCGACATACTCACCGATGGCATGAGCGCCATCTCCCACTGCTCCTAAACCGTCGAGAGTGGGGGTATAAAGACTCGTAGTATTGCCATCTGAACCGCCTCCAGCCGTACTTTCCTCTAATTCCAGTCCCAATTCCGACCCAATCTCTTGTGCTAATAACCAGAGTTGTTCGCTGCCTGGGGTTTTCACCATGGGCGGTCTGCCAAATCTGCCTTCGACCACAATTTGACTGCCCTCAGTGGTAGGTTGTAGGGAGCGAATTGCTGTTTCAATTCTTTGAGCATCATCGGGATTGAGTACCCGCACATCCACAACTGCTTTAGCCTCTGGGGCAATCACATTGGGACGTAATCCACCGTCGATAGTACCCACGTTAACCGTAATCCCTCGTTGAGCATCGTTGAGGGCAAACAGTTGCTGCACAATAAAAGTCAGTTCTAGGATGGCACTGATGCCCTTCTCTGGGTCTAAACCAGCATGGGCAGCTTGACCGAGCACCCGAATCACGAATCTACCCACACCTTTACGCTGGGTTTTGATTTTTCCCTGCAACCCAAGGGAAGGTTCCATCACCAATGCTCGGTTTGCCTTTTGGGCTAGTCTTTGAATATAGGGAGTAGATTCCCGACTGCCAATCTCCTCATCGGAGTTAATCAATAACACGGGACTTACTTCTGGCTCCAATTCCAGTGCCGCGATCGCTTCGAGGGCAAACAAGGTTAGCACCAATCCCCCCTTCATATCGTAAGCCCCAGGACCGAATAATTTCCCCTGCTCTATTTTCAAGGGCATTTGCTCAAGAGTACCCAAGGGCCAAACCGTATCACAATGTCCCAAGAGAAGTTGGTAAGGTTTTTGCGGATGGCGATCGCGGGCAATGCCTAATAAATGTCCCCCAGTTTGCTGTCCTGGCAGGTGACGTGTCCGATAACCTCTTGTTCTTAATTCTTGTTGCAGAATGGTTAAAACTGGTTTTTGGGCAGTAGATACAGAGGACGGGGATTCAGCGGTTACTAATTGTGCCAGTAAAGTAACCATTTCCTCTTGACGACCATGGAGATAGTCCCGTAATTTTTTGGTAGTTGGCAGCGAGCTACTTGTAGTCATCTGAGATACCTGAAAATACATTGGTGGACTTATACCTATCGGTGAAACCCTTGATGAAAGGGAAAGGAATAACTCTCGGCAATTTTGGCATAGCGTCCAGGGGAAAGATAAGCCAATAGGGGATTTTGCAGCAATAGATCGCGATCGTCCAAATCTTCTAGGCGTAAAGCTGATTCTATGACGTGAACCGCAAGTATTTTGCCCGTAATCAGACTATTTTCGTCAAAACCGTCAATAATTTGCTGTAATTTGCACTCTAAATTTAAATAAGCCCCCTGGAGAAATACTCCGTCGATGATGGTAGCAGGGTGGGTAGGTAGGGCGGCTAAACTGGTTTTAGTATCAGTGTCATCGCGGGGTGCAGCGGCCAGACTTGTGAGAATCAGCTCATCGGTCGAGGGAAAACTAACTGTAAATGCTCGTTCTCGAACAATATTTTGATAGGTGCGATGGTGCGGGGTACAGACAAAGCCAAAGTAATTTGACCAACCCAGGCGCATTGCCATATGTTTCGGTGCTAGATTATATTTCCCATTCACTTCTTTTGTTCCCACGACAATTAGGGGAGCAACACAAAAGCAGCGTTCCCACCAAGGTCGATTCAAATCCAGGGTAATCAGTTTTTCAGCCATCGTTCTCACCTTTATTCAAAATCAAACTGATACTGCGTCAGTCCCAGTTCATCACGCATGGCAATAATATCTTGCTGCAATGCTTTATTAATCGGAATCCCCGTCTCTTTTCGTTTTAACCACGCCAGATGTTCCTTTTCACCGCAGGTATAGATGCGTTCTGCACCAGGGACTTTCTGGGAGTTACGCAGCGATCGCAAGATATCCCCCGTAATTTTTTTGAAGGATTCAACTTCGGTAAAGGCAGCGACATCAATCGCCATAAAGAAATGACCCAGCTGATAGGGAATGCGATCGCCTTGGGGGTTAAATCCGCTCAATTGTTTCATAAAAGCCCCTTGCTGAAGGGCAGCCGAAAGAATTTCGACGACCGTCGCGTAACCGTAGCCTTTGTGTCCCCCCGTTTCTTCCTCGATGCCGCCAATTGGAACTAAAGCAGCTTTCCCTTGTACTAAAGCTTGGAGAATCTCTTGCGGATCGGTCATGGTATTACCTTGGCGATCGATGATTAATCCTGGAGGACATTCTTTTCCTTCCCTGGCATATTGTTCGATTTTGCCCCGCTGCATAATCGAGGTAGCGTAGTCATTAGTAAAGGGGAACTCTTCATCGGTGGGCATCCCAAAAACTAAGGGATTCGTACCCAACATATTTTCTACTCCAAAAGTTGGTGCTGTGGATGGACGAGCATTAGTTCCCGTCAAACCAATCGTATTTTCTTGGCAAGCCATCAAGGTGTAATAGCCAGCAATGCCGTAATGGGTGGAGTTTCGGGCAACTACCATGCCCATACCATATTTTTTCGCCTTCTCGATCGCCAGGTTCATACAGTAAGTGGAGATAACCATACCCATACCGTGATGACCATCGATTACCGCCGTTGCCAGGCGATCGCGGACGACTTCAATTTTAGTAACTGGCTGTTGGATTTTCTGTTTGACAATGCGATCGTAGTAAATTGGCTTCAAGCGTCCAATCCCATGAGAATCGATACCTCGTTTGTCTGCCGTTATCAAAACGTCGGCGCAGATTTTCGCGTCTGGTTCGGGGACACCGATGCCCTGAAAAACGTCAATCATAAATTGTTCTAAGCGAGCGCAGGATAGGTAGTAGTTCATTTTTTGCTCTTGCATCCATGCATAAACAACCACATTTCTAAGTCTCTTCACATTGAATGAATTGACCTCAAATGCTTTGTTAGAACTCAGTCTTCTAAGTCAACATCATATGTTTGGTAGAGGTGGTGAAGACTCCTCTTCAGTTGTTGTAGTTTCTGCATCTTCTGGGGTAAACACGGGATTTTGGTGTTCTAGCTGAATAATCTGCTGTTGAATTCCAGCAATCTTGAAACCTACTATTGCCGATTTAGTCATCATATTGCTCACCACCTAAATTTTTACCTTCTAAGATAGTTGTATGCCGATACTATGAGAATCTTGTGAGGCTATAAATAGTATTAAACCCAGATTTCTCTGATTTTCGGCAAAATACTCTTAAAATTAAATTTTGATTTTGACAATGCCTCATTCACAGCGTTCTTTAGCGTCGGGTAATTCAGTTGTAGGAGGTACATAACGCAGCAAAATATTGGTTTCCTCTTTAATCTCAGTAGCAAAATCTTGAAGAAATTCGCGACTTACCTGTTTGAGAAGTTGGACGGGGTAGGGACTCACAAGGGTAGGTTTTTTACAACCTACGAAGAATTAGAAAGAACTAAATCGCCAAAATGATTAAAGGGTAAAGGAAATAAGCGACCAAACGAGATAGATTGTCCGTTGAGTAGTTGTACTACTACAGTTAACAAACCATTAATAAAACAAGAAAGAGAAGGATTTGTCGTCGGTTTGGGTAAAACAGTGCGATCGCTAATATGTTTCTCTTCTCTGTTAGTATCTTACCCCAGAAGTATTTCGTCGAGCGAGTTGGTGGTGAATACGTGAGTATTGATATGGATGCCAGCTCGATGTGAGAACTAAATATCGCTGCTTTTAGCCTTTAGCCTTTTTAAAACCTATCCGAAGTATTGTACTTGGTTGAGAGACATCCAGGCTAAGATGCGATCGCCGTTCTTGAAAACTAAAGAGTTAGCTAAACCTAGATAATGAGCTGAATGGACTAATAGCTTGCCAAATTCTTGCCATTCTTCTTTTTTATCTATTTTCAGGTCTTGGGGGCAAGCAGCAAAATCCAGGCATAGTACGATCGAACGACCGCTGACTTCTCGATATACTCGACATTCTGGAGCAAGTAACGGGGCTAAGTCACGAAAACGCTTAATCGCCTCTAGTTCCAAGTCCTTACTTGTACATTTGAGTGGTGAGTTTTTAAATGCCATAATGACCTCCATCCACAGAGTAAAAGTTACTTCTACCTTTATTGTAGGTATTTGCAGATTGCTTTTGCAATTGCAGATATATCTCGTGATGATTGCCGCAGTACCGAACTGAGAGCTATATTCTGCTCTCAACTTCCTCACTAAATCCTCAAATTTAAATTATAAGTTTGATGTTAGAAACTACCCCCTTCTCAAATGATGGCAGTAATAAATTGAACTATGAAAAAGAGGAAATTATGCGTAAGACTGAAATTCAACAAGTTTCTGAAGTAGTGACAGTAGACTCGAATCTGGAAGGGCAAAGTAGCTCAAACTCGGAAGAGAAGCTGCAACAAACTGAAGTCCACAAAGAGCAGACTATCACCGAATTAGAGAAGCGTCTGGTTCAAGAAGCAGTCAGTGCCGTTGAAAAAACCAAACAGGCGATCGCTGCTCTGGAGAAAAACGACAATGACGCAGCGATTAAAGCGATTGAGCAGGCAATTGGAGAATTGGATGTTATTCTGGCTCGCGATCCCGATTTGGCTTTACTGCCAACTGATTATGAGATCGTCATTGTGAACATGGCACTCGAAGACGAGAAAACCATCAAAGATATTCGCCGAGAAATTAAGTCAGCGGTTAATTTTGGTTATCTTGCTGTGGCTCGCAAACTTCTCAATCGCCTGAAGAGCGAAATTTGCGTCATCGTTACCAACTTACCTTTAGTTAGTTATCCCGATGCTCTCAAATTGGCTGTCAGACTGATAGACGAAGGTAAAGCTAAAGAAGCCACAGAAGTTTTGAAATTAGCTCTCTCAACTTTGGTACTCGAAGAAGAATATCTGCCTATCCCCCTAATCAAAGCTCACAAGCTAATTGAAGATGCCTCCAGCGAGAGCGACAAAGATCGAGCGATGCAGTTGTTAGTCGAGGCTTATACTCAACTCAGATTATCTCAGAAGTTGGGCTATGCCGAAGCTGATAATGAATACGACGAGCTAAAAACTGAGTTAAGAAACTTAGAAAAACAACTCAAAACGGGCGAACACAACCACCATACCTTTAGAGAGTTGAAAACTAAAGTTGCTGATTTCTTCCAACGGATCTCTAAAGCAAAAAAATGATTCTCTTCTTGTTTATGCCCGAACAACTTCAAGCAAAAAAAAGGTCGATCGTATCTACAATAAGTAGGATAGAAAGAGATAGTTGAAATTCGTGATATTTCTTTCTAGACTTTTAATGAGCAAAATTTAATTTTGGGTAGATAACTGCTAATAAATACGGATATCTCAACTTACGTAGGAGATTGAACCGAACCTTGTTTTTGTCAAAGTATTCTATCTTTAATAGTATGAGCAGCGTAAACAAGGATAATTTTCAACTAACTCACCTCATACCAAAAAAGAATCTCTGGCTTAAATTAATTGAGTATTTTGGGAATAGCTTGGATCCTTCTCATTTTGTTAAAAACTTTGTAACAAAATAGATATTGGGAGACAACAGACTTTTACTATCTCTCAATATTTATTTTTCTATCCCAAGTTAATAAAAGTAAAACCTCGGCTTATTTGCCCACAATTCGTAAGCAAAGTCAAACAAAAATAGTAATTGGTGAATCAATATAAATCCAAATTTTGCTTGACTTTTGACTATGGATCTTGACAGCTATTACTTGATTTAGGAGGTAGAAATCATGTCTTTTATTCATTGTTAGCAAGTCTCAATCATCAATTCTTAGAGAGGTAAATCTAATGGCAAAAGTAGTCGGTATTGATTTAGGAACGACCAACTCCTGTGTTGCTGTCATGGAAGGGGGGAAGCCTACAGTAATCGCTAACGCGGAAGGTCGGAGAACCACTGCATCCGTGGTAGCGTACACCAAAAATCAAGAAAAGCTGGCGGGGCAAATCGCTAAACGTCAGGCGGTAATGAACCCCGAAAATACTTTTTATTCCGTCAAACGCTTTACTGGACGAAAATACGACGAAGTAACTACGGAGCTTACCGAAGTTTCCTATAAAGTGATGCGAGATGGTAAGGGTAATGTCAAGCTCAACTGTCCTGCACTAAAAAAACAGTTTGCTCCAGAAGAAATTTCGGCTGAAGTTTTACGCAAACTAGCTGATGATGCTAGTAAGTATTTGGGGGAAAAAGTTACTCAAGCAGTAATTACAATTCCAGCCTATTTCAACGACTCCCAAAGGCAAGCCACGAAAGATGCTGGTAAAATTGCGGGACTAGAAGTGCTGCGAATCATTAACGAACCCACGGCAGCAGCCTTGGCTTATGGACTAGATAAAAAGGGTAACGAAACTATCTTGGTCTTTGACCTAGGTGGTGGTACGTTTGACGTATCTATCTTAGAAGTAGGAGACGGAATTTGCGAAGTCAAAGCAACCAGCGGCGATACTCACCTTGGTGGTGACGACTTTGATAAAAAGATTGTTGATTGGCTCGCTGACGAATTTAAACGCAATGAAGGCATCGACCTGAGAAAAGATAAACAAGCCCTCCAGCGTCTGACAGAAGCAGCCGAAAAAGCCAAAATTGAGCTGTCTAACACCACCCAAACCAATATAAACCTACCTTTTATTACTGCTAGTCAAGCTGGACCAAAACATCTCGACCTGACTTTAACTAGGGCGAAATTTGAGGAGATGTGTGCCGACTTATTAAACCGTTGTCGCGTTCCCGTAGAGCAAGCCCTCAAAGATGCTAAATTGACTAACTCTGACATTGATGAAGTAGTTTTGGTCGGTGGTTCTACCCGTATTCCTGCGGTGCAAGATTTAGTACGGCGTATGACAAGCAAAGAACCCTGTCAGGAAGTCAATCCCGATGAAGTTGTGGCGATCGGTGCTGCTATTCAGGCTGGCGTTCTAGTAGGAGATGTCAAAGACTTAGTTCTATTGGACGTTACGCCTTTGTCTCTAGGGGTAGAAACTCTCGGTGGGGTAATGACTAAACTTGTTCCCCGCAACACCACGATTCCTGTGCAGAAATCGGAGATGTTTTCTACTGCCATGGATGGACAAACTAGCGTCGAAATTCTGGTATTGCAAGGAGAGCGGGAATTAGCCAAAGATAACAAGAGCCTAGGAACGTTCCGTCTTGATGGTATTCCAGCCGCACCTCGGGGCATCCCCCAAATTGAAGTTACTTTTGACATTGACGCGAACGGAATACTGGCGGTTTCGGCGAAAGATAAAGCCAGCGGCAAACAACAATCCATTACCATTACTGGTGCTTCCACTCTGGATGATCGAGAGGTAGAACGCATGGTACAGCAAGCTGAAGCTCATGCCGCAGAGGACAAAAAACGTCGCGAACAAATTGATACTAAGAATATGGCAGACTCCGCAGCTTATCAAGCAGAGAAACAACTCAAAGATTTAGGGGCTAAAGTTCCTAATGCCGATAAAATTCGCCTTGAAGGTCTAATTAGAGACTTGCGGGAAGCAGTTAATCAAGAAAACTACGATCGCATGAGGTCGCTAACAGAAGAATTACAGCAAGCCTTGATGCAGGTAGGAAGTGCAGTCTACGCTCAAGCTGGATCTACTACCGATGGTAATAGTGGTTCAGGTGGTAGTTCGGATGATGTCATCGATGCTGATTTTGTTAGTAACTGACGTTACGCAGTCAAACGAGATTTCAATAGTTTGAGCTACTTCTCGACAATCAATTTGGAACGAAATAAATACTGAATATTTCCCAAAACTTTCAAAGGGGGAACTAATTATGCAACCAACCAATCCCAACCAATTTACAGAAAAAGCCTGGGCTGCGATCGCTCGTACTCCCGACCTAGTAAAACAGGCAGGACAGCAGCAAATTGAAAGCCAACACTTGATGCAGTCGTTACTGGAACAAGAAGGACTGGCAAGTGCCATTTTTACCAAAGCGGAAGTAAACCTACAACATTTACGGGACAAAACCGCCGAATTTATTGCACGTCAACCAAAAGTCTCTAGTGCTGATTCTGTCTATCTCGGTCGCAGTTTAGATAGCTTATTAGACCGTGCCGATAAATACCGCCAGCAGTTTCAAGATGAGTATATTTCCATCGAACATTTAGTCCTGGCTTATGCTCAAGACGATCGCTTTGGCAAAGCTTTATTCCAGGAATTTGGCTTAAGCGAAAAGCAACTCAAAACTATTATTCAAGAGATTAGGGGGAGTCAAAAAGTGACTGACCAAAACCCTGAAGGCAAATATCAATCCTTAGAAAAATACGGACGGGATTTAACCCAGCTAGCTAAAGAAGGCAAACTAGACCCCGTGATTGGTCGTGATGATGAAATTCGGCGCACCATCCAGATTCTATCCCGTCGTACCAAAAATAACCCCGTCCTCATTGGCGAACCTGGGGTAGGTAAAACTGCTATCGTCGAAGGGTTGGCACAGCGGGTAGTTAGCGGTGACGTACCAGAAGCCCTCAAAGATCGGGTTATCGTTTCCCTAGATATGGGGGCTTTGATTGCAGGGGCAAAATTCCGAGGGGAATTTGAAGAACGGCTCAAAGCAGTCCTCAAAGAAGTCCAGGAAGCTCAAGGACAGATCGTGATGTTTATCGATGAGATGCACACTGTCGTCGGTGCGGGGGCTACTGGAGGTTCAATGGATGCCAGTAATTTGCTCAAGCCAATGCTGGCAAGGGGCGAACTACGCTGTATTGGGGCAACTACCCTCGATGAATATCGCAAGTATATCGAAAAAGATGCCGCCCTCGAACGTCGCTTTCAACAGGTATATGTCGATCAGCCTGGGATTGAAGATACGATTTCAATTCTGCGGGGACTCAAAGAACGCTACGAACTTCATCATGGGGTAAAAATATCCGATACTGCTTTGGTAGCAGCAGCAGTTCTTTCTACTCGCTATATTAGCGATCGCTTTTTACCCGATAAGGCGATCGATTTAGTAGACGAGGCAGCAGCTAAGTTGAAAATGGAGATTACTTCCAAACCAGTAGAACTCGACGAGATTGACCGTAAGATTCTGCAACTGGAAATGGAAAAACTGTCCTTGAAAAATGAAACCGATAGCGTCTCAGCCGAACGTTTGGAGAGGATAAATCAAGAACTGGCAAATCTCAAAGAAAATCAAACGGCATTTAATGCTCAATGGCAGTCAGAAAAAGAGTTTATCGACCGCATTCGCGCTATCAAACAGGAAATTGATGGCGTTAACATCGAAATTCAACAGGCAGAACGCAACTACGATCTCAATCTGGCAGCCGAGCTTAAATACGGTAAGCTTACTAATTTACAGCGACAGCTAGCAGAGGCAGAAGCCAAGCTAACCGAAAATCAAACTAATGGTAAATCTCTACTGCGAGAAGAAGTTACCGAAGGTGATATTGCTGAAATTATCTCCAAGTGGACGGGGATACCTGTCAGTAAGTTAATTCAGTCGGAGATGGAAAAACTACTGCATCTCGAAGACGAACTTCATCAGCGCGTTATCGGACAAGACGAGGCTGTAACTGCCGTTGCTGATGCTATACAGCGTTCTCGCGCAGGACTAGCCGATCCTAATCGACCTCTGGCAAGCTTTATTTTCCTCGGTCCCACTGGGGTAGGTAAAACTGAACTAGCTAAAGCTTTAGCAGCCTATCTGTTTGATACGGAAGATGCCATGGTGCGGATTGACATGTCTGAATACATGGAAAAACATACTGTTGCTCGTCTGATTGGTGCGCCTCCAGGATACGTCGGTTATGACGAAGGGGGACAACTTACCGAAGCAATTCGTCGTCGTCCCTATGCGGTAATTCTGTTTGATGAGATTGAAAAAGCCCATCCCGACGTATTTAACGTCATGTTGCAAATTCTGGATGATGGTCGCCTGACCGATGCTCAAGGGCATACGGTGGACTTCAAAAATGCGGTCATTATCATGACTAGCAATATTGGCTCCCAATATATTCTCGATCTGGCAGGAGACGACAGCAACTATGAAGAAATGCGCGATCGCGTTATGGAAGCAATGCATGCCAGTTTCCGCCCTGAGTTCCTCAACCGTATCGACGAAAATATCATCTTTCACAGCCTTACCAAATCTCAACTACGAGAAATTGTCAAATTGCAGGTACAGTTCCTTGAAGGGCGGCTCGAAGACAAAAAAATGTCCCTCAAATTCGCCGATCCTGCTCTAAATTGCCTGGCAGACATGGGTTACGACCCCGTTTACGGTGCGCGTCCTCTCAAACGAGCAATTCAAAAAGAGCTAGAAACTCCCATTGCCAAACAAATTCTGCGGGGCAAACTAAAAAATGGCGACACTATTTTTATCGATGTGGAAGACCAACATCTGGTATTTAAGCGTTTGACTCCAGAATTAGTAAGTTCTATCGGGTAAGGTTTGAGAGTCACCTCTCGCCCCCTCACAAGGGTAGGTTTTTAACAAAACAGTGAGTATCTACTATTATTTGAACGAAATAATCAGTTTTTGCTCCCTTGTCTCCTTGTCATCCTTGTCACCCTTGTCTTGATTTCAGGCTTAAATGTAAAAAGTCTACCCTTGTCAGGGGTGTAGGGCTTTCAAGGGTATGTTTTTAACATTTTGGAGTAGCACTCAGTAAAATTACTGTATATGCAATCTCCAAAAGAGCCCTCGCCGTGAAAGGAAATCACCCTCAAGTCTATCAAGAATGGTTACGAGTGGTAATTAGGCAAATGCCCCATTTGAGTAAACCACAAGCATTAGTATTGGGAGATGGGTCGTTTTGCTATAGCCATGACTCATCATTGTGGTTTATCCACGGTGACAGTTTTTTTGGCCCAAATGTTGGAGCAGCCAGAAAATACTGTTAGAGAAAGATTAAGACAATGGTATTTCGGCAGTAGAGAAAAAAAAGGAAAAAAACGCGGACAAATAGATATAGAACAGAGCTTTGTCCCATTATTACGTTGGATATTAAATTGGTGGTCATCTTCAGAAAAAAGCCTCGTTTTCGCTGCGGATGCTTCAACTTTGGGTCAACGTTTCACTTTGTTAGTGATTAGTGTGGAAAGATCGAGGTTCTGGAATTCCTGTCCCCTGGAAAATAGTATCAGCTACAGAAAAAGGTAGTTGGCAACCCCACTGGCTCAAACTACTTGAAAAGCTCCAGGATGGTGTGACAGATGGATGGTGGGTCATTGTCACCACAGATAGAGGTTTGTATGCTCCTTGGTTATACGAAGCGATTCAACAACGCTCGTTGGCATCCATTCATGCGTATTAATCATCAAGGATATTATCGCTCTGGCGATTGGCTTCGCCACTGCGCGGAGCGCAATCGCCAACCATTTGTACCTCTGTCCCAATTAGTTACTCAAGTGGGACAATTTTGGAGTGGAAAAGTTACTTGTTTTAAGACTAACAGTTTGTCTTGCACTCTTTTAGCTCGATGGGATGAAGGCTATGCTGACCCTTGGCTAATAGTAACAGATCTTCACCCTCAACAAGCGCCAATCTGCTGGTATGGTATGCGTAGTTGGATTGAATGTCTCTTTAAAGATATTAAACGGGGTGGTTTTGGTTGGCATCACACCAAGATGAATGACCCTGAGCGAGCAGAAGGTTTATGGTTGGCTATTTCTGTCGCTACTTTATTTTTAGTTAGTGTTGGCGGCAAAGCGGAAGCTAATTTACCTCCGAGCAGCTTACCATCGAAGAAGTGAGATGACATCAGATACCGAGATGGTTGAAAATCCCAAACACAGTTCTGTTAAATCTTTATCTGTCACAACTAACTCAACTCGATTATTAAGTTGTTTCCGACGAGGCTTTTTGGTGATTTTGGCATCTGTGATTAAGGGAATGCCTTTACCTAAAGGCAGCTTTATTCCCGATTTTTCTCCAGCCCCTGGATGAATCTTAAAAACATACCCTTGAAAGGTCTCCCAGTCTCCCAGTCTCCCAGTCAGCCTACATAAATAACCTCTGTCAATCGGATTTAGTATAAGAGGAGGATAAACACTCCGCGCAGTGGTCAAGCCAATCGCCAATTAGCAAAACAAAAAATAAATACAATATATTTGAATTTACTCACTTGTTGACTAATTAGCTATATAATTTAGCCGATCGAGTCATGCCAGAATTAGTCAAATATCTGCAAAATGAATTAGTGGGACTTTGACAAAAAATGATGGCAAAAAGGGGGGAAAGCCTTATATATCAATGTGTTTACTTCAAAAATACCTAAACCCTGAATACAACTAGGTTTGAGGCGAGTTTACCTCGAACGAGGTAAACTCGGCGTCTGGCAAGGCTTTCCCCCCTTTTTAGCCCGAAAAAATGTCTAAGTCCCGTTAGTA
>JASJDX010000234.1 GCA_030064975.1 Pleurocapsa sp. MO_192.B19 | reverse complement strand
TTCTCAGTTATAGGTTTAGGCAATAGAGATTGTACATAATCCGACGCTTGATTTAATTCTGACTGTAACCGTAGGTTTTGTTGCAGTAGCTTGGCTTCACTTTTCTTTAATGCTGTCTCAGCTTTGGCTGCTTTTAAAATACGTGCTAGACGTTGACATAATACAGGAGGATGAATTGGTTTGGTAATATAATCAGTCGCACCGACAGCAAATGCCCGATCTACTGATTCTTTGTCGTTTAATCCTGTAATCATTAACACGGGAATTCCCAATTCATTTTCTTGCATTTGGTTGAGTTTGAGTTGCTGACAACAGCTAAAGCCATCCATTACCGGCATCATTGCGTCTAATAAAATCATATCTGGCTGATGTTCCTGCCACCTAGCTATACATTCTTGCCCATTTTCTACTTCAATTATTTGATAACCTTCTTTTTGCAGAACAAGGCGGAGTAAAATTCGCGTCGATTGGTCATCGTCAGCTACTAAAATTACCGGGGACTCTGGAGCAGAATTATTATTCATCTATAAATTCAGAGAAAAAAATATAAAAAGATAATTTTATAGTTCCCCAAAATTTCTTTAATATTAATAAATGTAATCTAGTTTACTATAAAAATGTAATCTAGTTTACTATGCATTTATTAACTAATTTATAGATAAGTTAATAGCAACTTTGCCTCAGTATTATTACAGATTCATCTAACTAAAATCAAGTCAATATGTAATTTTTCAAACAAAAGTTAGCTTAAAGAATTGTTTTTTAAAAAAGAAATTTATTATCATCTGAAATTTTTAAAAACTTGAGTTAAGATGCAGCGACATAGGCAAAAAATATAACTACAATACAAGTAATGGATAGGCTGAAGCTAAGTACAAAATTTAATGCTTTATTACTATTAATTTTTATTATTGGAAGTTTAGTTAGTGGGATGGCTTTATCTGCTGCAATGCGTAATCGTGCCAAAGCAGAAGTGGCAGCGAGAGCCGACAACCTGATTCAGGTAATGAATTCAGTTAGAAGCTATACCAACGACAACATCAAGCCTTTATTATCAGAACGTTTGAACAGTGAATCTGAATTTATTCCTGAAACTGTACCTGCATATTCAGCACGGGAAGTATTTGAGAAATTTCGCCAACTTCCGAATCATGAAAACTTTTTATATAAGGAAGCAACTATAAATCCGACTAACCCCAGAGATCAAGCAGATGAATTTGAAACACAGTTAATCCAAGAATTTAGAGAAAATCCCGATCTAACTGAAAAGACTGGCTATGATAATGCTCCGGGGAACAAAATATTTTATGTTGCTCGTCCTCTAAAAATTACCAAGACTAGTTGTTTGCAATGTCATGGCAATCCTCAAGATGCACCTAAGAGCCTGATTAATACCTATGGTGCAATAAATGGTTTTGGCTGGAAATTAGGTGAAGTAGTAGCAGCACAGACTATTTATATACCTGCAAGGGATGTTTTTGCTAGAGGTCATCAATCTTGGTTATTGGCGATCGCTATTTTTATTAGCATCTTTACCATAGTTATTTTCCTAATTAATCTCTTATTGAAACGGGCTGTAATCAAACCCCTGAAAAAGCTAACTAACTTTACTCAAAAACTTACCAGTGATAATATTTCTCATGTTTTCCAAGATTCTCTTCAATTTCAGATAATCTCTTCCATTGCCAGCCGTCACGATGAACTAGGGCAATTAACACGGGCTTTTCAACATATGCACCGAGAAGTATTTGCCCGGTCAGAAAAGCTTCAGCAAGTCCAAGCTGAAATTCAACGTAGTGAAGCATATTTTCGTTCATTAATCGAACAGGCTTCTGATGTAATTTTTATTTTGGATTGTCAGCAGGTAATTGTTTATGTAAGTCCCTCAGCTCTCTCTATTTTAGGTTATCAACCTGATACTATAATCGGTCAGGATTTACTTGCTTTTATTCCTAAAGCCGAGCATTTTAGCGTTGCTGATTTCTTAAACCAAAGTATTGATAATCCTGGAGTTTCACCTCCAATCGAATTATCTTTTCGTCATCGGAATAACTCTTGGCTTATAGTAGAATTGATCGCCAATAATCTGTTAGATGATTCCAAGGTAAATGGTATTGTTCTCAATTTGCGGGATATTACCGAACGCAAGAAAACAGAGGAGCGCTTGAGATTATTAGAATCAGTAGTGGTAAATACTAATGATGCAATTGTCATTACTGAAGCAGAATCTCTAGATGCACCCGATCACCCCAAGATTATCTATGTCAATGAAGCCTTTAGCTACATCACTGGCTATTCTTCTGAAGAAGTTATTGGTAAAACTCCCCGTATTTTGCAAGGAGCCAAAACAGATCGTCGCATTCTTGAAGAGATTAAACAATCTTTAGTTAACCATTTTGCCATTAAAACCGAGATTATTAACTACGATAAATACGGTAAAGAATATTGGGTAGAACTGAATATTATTCCCATTATCGATAAATATGGCAAATACACCAACTTTGTCGGTATTGAAAGAGATATTACCAAGCGCAAACAAGATGAACAAGAATTGCGCGAGCGTGAAATAGCAATTAGATGCCTGTATGAACTAACCGCCAAACAAGATCTGAGTTTCTCTGTCAAAATGGAACGAATTTTAGCCCTTGGTTGTCAGCAATTTAATCTCGATGTGGGAATTTTGAGTAAAATTGAAAATGAAATCTACAAGATAGTCGCGGTTAACCTGCCCGATGAATCAGTTTTAGACATCAATAAAGGAGATCTATTTAGCTTAGAAGAAACCTGCTGTCAGACTACAATGGCAGCAGAACAGCCCTTAAGCTTTATTAATGCCCAAACTGCGCCGAATCATCCCTGTTATCTCGATACAAATATTGCTGCCTATCTCGGTACTAATGTTATAGTTGAGGACAAATTTTACGGTACTCTAGACTTTTCCAGTTCAACTCCTCACCAAGTCCCTTTTAAATCGGTGGATATTGAATTTATTCAATTAATGGCACAGTGGATTGGCAGAGAAATTGAACGCCATAAATCTCGCAACAAACTATCGAAAGCTCGCGACGAAGCAGAAGCCGCCAACAAAGCCAAGAGTGAGTTTTTGGCTACTATGAGTCACGAAATTCGTACGCCTATGAATGCGGTAATTGGCATGACGGGTTTATTGCTAAACACTAAGTTAAATTCGCAGCAACAAGATTTTGTGAAGACAGTTCGCAGTAGTGGGAATGCCTTACTGACCTTAATTAACGATATCCTCGATTTTTCTAAGATTGAAGCAGGGAAACTTGAATTTGAAGCTCAACCCTTTGCCTTAAATTACTGTATCGAAGAGGCACTAAGTGTGGTTGCTTCTAAAGCTGAAGAAAAACAGTTAGAGATTGCTTATCTGATTGAACCAGAAACCCCCAAGAATATTGTGGGAGACGTTACTCGTTTACGACAAATTTTAGTTAATCTCTTGGGGAATGCAGTTAAATTCACCGAAACAGGGGAAGTGGTTGTATATGTTAAAGCACGCAAAATAGAACCAAACCTATCAACAGAAGATTCAATTATTTTTATGACTAATGCTTTAGTTGATTCTGCCGATCAATATCAAATTGAATTTGCTGTTAAAGATACAGGTATTGGCATTCCTAGCAATCGTATGGATCGTTTATTTAAATCCTTTAGTCAGGTAGATGCTTCTACTACCCGACAATATGGAGGTACGGGTTTAGGTTTGGCAATTTGTCAAAAGCTAAGTCAAATGATGGGGGGCAACATGTGGGTAGAGAGCGAAGTCGGGGTTGGTTCGACTTTTTACTTTACTATCTCGGCTGATGTTGCAGAAGAATCGATTGATGAAGAATCATCCGAAAATCGCTTATTGGGCAAAAAGCTTTTAATTGTGGACGATAACGCCACTAATCGTCAAATTTTGACTTTACAAGCTCAATCCTGGGAAATGTCTAGCTGTGCGGTAGAGTCTGGTGCCAAAGCTTTAGAGCTGATTTCTCAAGGGAGTGAATTCGACTTGGGGATCTTGGATATGCAGATGCCCGAAATGGATGGCTTAACTCTTGCTAGAGCCATTCGCCAGCAACCAAATTATCGAGATTTACCTTTGGTGATGTTAAGCTCTTTAAGCAGACAAGAAATCATTCAACAAGCTCAAGACGTTAAGTTCGCAGCGATTGTTAGCAAACCGATTAAACAATCTCAACTATATCAAGTTTTAACTCGTGCTTGCAGTGGGCAGTTAGTCAAAGTCAAGTCCACCGATACTTCTTTTCTGGCGACAAATTTAGCTTCGGAGTTACCTCTCAATATCTTGTTGGCAGAAGACATTGTAGTTAATCAAAAGGTTGCTTTATTAATTTTGCGGCAAATGGGGTATCGCGCTGATGTTGCCAGTAATGGAGTAGAGGTATTAGAATCTCTACGCCGTCAGTCTTATGATGTAGTACTTATGGACGTGCATATGCCCGAAATGGATGGCTTAACTACTACCGAGCATATTTGTCGAGAATGGGCAGCAGAATCTCGACCCAGAATTATTGCCATGACTGCCAATGCGATGATGGGCGATCGCGAAAAATGTCTTGCTGTCGGGATGGATGATTATGTAAGCAAACCCATCCGTGTTGAAGAGTTAAGAGAAGCCTTGAGTAAATGTAAGCCTCTTGAAGCGAAGCAAAAAAGTCAAGATACTTTTGATACATACAGAAAGCAGGAGACAAATCAGGAGCAAGCAAAAGACCAAGATATATTGCAGAATGACAACTCTTCTCAAACAGAAGTAGCAATTAATTTTTCGGTACTAGAATCTCTCTGTGAAATGGCAGGGGAAGAAGCAAACTTACTTGTTACTGAGATGATTACTAGCTATCTTGAGGACACTGAAAAAAGACTCCAAGCGATCGCCGAAGCTATCAATAAAGCCGATGCAGCAACTATTGAACAAGCAGCACACAGCATTAAATCTAGCAGCGCCAACTTGGGTGCGGTCAACCTAGCGCAACTCTGTGAACAGTTAGAAAAATTGGGTCGAGCCAAGACAATTGATCATACAGAAGTCTTATATACCAATGCTAAATTAGAATTTCAGCAAGTTCAACAGGATTTACGTTCTTTTCTGGCAACTATGAATCAGTCTTAGAAAATAATCAGAACCATGGCGGTTTTGAATAACCCAGAATAAACTTCAGTTGAGAGCAAGAGACAGAAGATTTTTACCTTAGCAAACCCGATTATATTGCCGTTAACAATGTCACTAAGCTCCAAAAATTGCTGCAATTCTTTTGAGCATAAGTCATCTAATATCTGTCTAATACTGTTGTCTAGCTTGGTTATATTCATTGACCTAATTAATACGCAGAAAGCGATTGCTGCACCAGAAAACTTCAGTCCAGAATTAACTTCATCTTCCGACACGGAAGTCAATTTCGAGTCTACTTCGCGCTCTTCCACCCAAGTTGATGAAGCTGATAAAACAACAGTTGAATTTGTTTCTGAAGTTAATCCTCAAACATCAAGACCAGATACTTCAGCATCAGTCCCTCAAATTCCTTTGCCATCTCACACTTTACCTAGTGAATCATCTAGAAGATCTGGAACAGCAGACATAGAATTAGAAACCCAGCCAGATTCTGATAAAACCCCAAATTCATCAACATCAACGCTCAAGGTAGATAGTTTAACTTTTGATTATCAGCTAGATTTTGATAATTTTGGGCAGACAAATCCCCTAATCGGAGAGAAAATTGCTTTTAATTTATATGGGCAATCTTTTGTTCTACAAACTGGAAATAACTCTTTTGAGCAAGACGAAATTGAAACAGTTGATAATATTCCCTTGTATTTATCTTGGGAGACAAAGCTCAAAAATATTAATTTGACCTTAACTGGTGGAGTAGATTTCTTCGATCGTTTAGCTAATGTACCTACCGTAACTCTAAAAGCCAGTTCGCCTCTATTTAGTAGTGTTACAGTGGATGGTAAATTAAAATCTTTATTTGTCTTATCAGGACAAGCTCAATATCAAGCGTATAAATTTAATGCTGAAACTTTGGAAAATGAAATAGATTTCTGGCGTTTTACTCCCAGTATTTATTGGCAAATACGACCAAATCTTAGTTTATTTACTCTGGGTCAATATGGCATATTTAATGATGGCAATCGAGAGTTTCAGTCTTTTAGTCGCCTGGAACAAAAGGTTGGTTCATTTTCTCTAGCCGCTAATTTATTTACTTGGAGTTTTGAGCAGGATCTTGGTAGTGAAAATGGTTATTTTTCACCTCCAGATTTTTTAGTCTACAATGCAGAACTTGCTTGGCAAGGAAAAATGTTTGATGAAATCTTAGACTGTAAATTATCATTAGCTTTTGGTAAACAGAGTGTTAATGGTGCGACAGATAATGCCTGGACTTATAAAGCCTTGTGTGGAGCGCAACTTTTAGCCAATGTAAAAATAGACGTTGGCTACACATATTCTAATGTACAAGATCGGATTACTGGAGATACTAGTTTTAGTAATCAATCTATTAAAAGTCAGCTACAAATTGAACTGTGAATGACATAAATCTTATGCTATTCCATAGAGAAGATAACATCGTGACATCCTCCTGCGATAAATCGCAGGCTTCCAATCCTTGCGGACTAGATTTCCTGCTTCAAAGGTCGTCCCTAGAACAAAAGTTCCCCGTTCAGATACCTCCACAGGCAGTACCATCGGCTGACCTACCGACTACCAAGTATCGTTTTGATGGTGAGGGATGGTCGGGTTTCTCGACCATGTCCAATCACCATGTTGATACAAGACTAATTCGATCTGGCTGAAATTTTACCTAGCCACCGAACTCAATAAATGAAGTCTTGCTTCTTGGCTAGAACCAGCTATTTCAGATTTGTCAAGGTGCAAAACTTATTCCAGAACTTTGGGAGATCTTACGGTTTCCACGTGGGTGCGGGTAGTGACACCAAGATCATTTTACAACGACTGAAACCCTTGATACATGAAGATTATGTGTCTAAACTGTAAACCGATAAACCTTGCGTCCAAATTCATGAGGGGCTGTTCCTGTGGGTTTCCCGCAGGATTTATAAGCCCCGTCCCGTCGCGCTTTGCGAGGGACTTCTTTGGACAAGAAGTTAAAAATGTTGTTTAGAGACAGGAAAATAGTTGTAAATCAGAAAAAATAGTTCTTTTTTCTGAAATCTGAAAAATGCATGATTTGGTGATTATTTTATTTCCCGATCAATATAAATTTGGATTAGATATTTAACAATACTTTTTGAGACATAAAGCCAGCTTAAATTGATTTCGGTTGCCAAACTGCGGCTTTAATAATTACCCAAAGTAAAGATAAATTATAAATTGCCCAGGCGGAATTGATTACATAAGTCCAGGGATTTTCTAAGTTACCCATAGCAAAATTATAAATACAATAAATAATGCCTAAAATTGTCAGAGTAAATACGAATAATTGAGCTTTTACTAAATGTAAATATCTGCCAGCTTGTCTTTGTTTAGGAGTTACTTGAAACTTGACATCTTTACCACTAAAAATACTCCATACAGCACGAATCATCAGAGGAAATAAAGCGATCGCATATTGTTCGGAACGCCAAACTTCACCAGCGGGAATGCCCCAAGTAGCCGCAATAAAAGTAAGTCGATTGAGAATAAAAGCAGGTAAAAAGTGAATCGCAAAATCTACACTAAAAGAGCGTATAGGAATAATTCCAGTAAAGAAATAAATTAAAGGACAGGCAATAAAAATAACTATAAAAAATCCTGCAAAATAACTGTACATAGTCTGGAAATATTGCAGTCGTTGCCAAAAAGTCAAACCTGGTTTTGTCCAAGGATTTTCTTTAAGCAATACTTGTATAGTTCCTTGCGCCCATCGCAATCTCTGCTTCATAGTTGAACTTAGATCATCAGGGGCTAAACCTACAGATAATTCCTCATGGTGATAGACCGATTTCCACCCCGCAGCATGAAGACGCATGGCAGTATTCATATCTTCGGTAATACTATTGCTGGATACACCACCTACTAAATCAAATTCGTCAAGGCGATTATTGTCTTGTTCGTATTCGTTAGAGAAGTTTTGTAAGCCCACACTAACCAAGGCTTCTCGACGCAGGATAGCATTTGTGCCTGTATAAAAGGCAGCATCCATACCGTCTTTGCCCTGTTGAATCGGTCCATAAAAAAGATGTGCCTGATGTCCAAAAGGATCGCCTGAGGGTAAATTATAAAATGCCTGGGGGGTTTGCACAAAGGCAATTTGATTTGATTGGTATTTACCTGTGTGGAGATTGTATTGATAAAAGTAGGGTAAAACTCGATAGAGAAATTCTGGTTTCGGAATATGATCTGCATCTAGAGTAACGATAAATTCTCCTGTAGTTTCTCCTGAAAAGATAGCGTAATTGATATTACCTGCTTTGGCATGGTGTGCTTTGCCCTTAGGTTTTGGACGAGCAATATAACGACAGCGTGCAAGTTCACTGAGGGCTAATTCTTTTTGGTAGATAGCCTGTTCTAAGGCTTGTAGTTCTCGATTTAAACAATCTTGAATTTGTTTGTCTTGGGGATTGAGTAAAGAGAATAATTGTCCTAAACTATGAGTATGGTGAATAAAGTCTACGCTATTTTTCTCTTCAATTGTAGTAGGTGAATAAGCTTTAATTACCAATAAACAGTTACGTCCATCGTTCAGTCGTGTGTAGCTAAAGTAATCAGTTAATTCTTTTAAAAAGAAAATTCCTCTGCCACTTTCTGCTTCTGGTTCTACTGTATCTGGTAACTTATTTCTGTGTGCCTCTAAGTCAAACTCTGCACCATAATCCCAGATTTTGAGAACAATTGATTGACTCAAGATAGCTATTTCCAAATCGATCACTGTATCGTCAGATAATCCTCGATGGGCATGACAGACCGCATTATCAAAAGCTTCTCCAAGAATAGTTTGCAATTCTAACCAAGAGCGATTATCTATATCATCTATCTTTGAAGAATCAAACCAAGACAAGACATCTGGTAAGGCTTCTAATTTACTTTTAACCTGTAGTTTAGATGTTTGCATATAATCATCAGTAGCAATTAAATCGGGAGTCAGATTTTTTAGCTGTTGGAGACGATTAACTAATTGCGATCGCTCTCGCTCAATTTTGGCTGCCTCCTGCTGAAGTAAAGGACTTTGCAAATCTTGTAAACATAGTTTTTCTCCCATTGCTCTCATTTCTGGGGAGTTACCATCATCCAAGATATAAACCTTGAGCTTATCTACAGGATAATTAATTGCTAATGCTGCTTTTGCCGTTTCTTCAACCAATTCGGCTGGTTCATTGTAACAGGTGATAAAAATATCAATTGTAGGATACTCTGCTGCGGGAAATTTGGGGATTAAGCAATTAAATGATCTAATTTTTCTGCTCACTGGTTTCCATAAACCAATGAGAAACATTACTCCACCGAGATAACTATAGATTTCTGCCATCAATAGAGGTACAGAAAGCCATAGTGCGTTAAAATTAAGAGAATGAATAACTCGCCATTGCAAATACCAAGTCCCAAATATAAGGTTTATCGTAGCTAAATAGCGAAATAATAAGGTTCTATTCTTTAGGCTAGATTGGATATTACCTACAAACCGGGTTTCATTTATTGCGATTGCCATAATTTAAGTAATAAGTAACAAGTATAAGGAACAAGTATAAGTAACAAGTAATAAGACTTACTTATTACTGATTAAGGGACAGTTGTTTCTGGCTTGATATAAGAGACTTTCTAAAATAACGGCGTTAGTGTTGACGTTAAATACTTTGTTAACTCCTAAGTTGTTATTTTCCAAAATACCTGCAGGGTAACCCCGATTTTTTACTCCTAACTTTTTAACAGCTTCTTTTAAAGATTGAGTGTAGGGATGATCGGGAAATAAAGAGTTTGCCGCAAAAGCTGCTTTAGTACTGAGAAATTTTAGTTTGGGGAAAGATTTACCTCTGCTATTAACAGCATTCCAGCGATCGCCATTGGCATAGACGCTGTAATATAAAAAGTAAGGTGGGCGGTCTAGAGAATCTTCGTTAACTGCGGTAAGAATACCTGTACGTTTATATCTTTGTTCTTGAGCTTTTAACAGGTTAATCACCTGTTGTTTATTATTTTCAGACCAACCCATTTCTAATCCCCACATTAAATAAGGATCGTTAGTTAGATAGTTTCCTGCACTCGAATTAGCATAGTTGCGTTGATCTGCTTTGAGGGTAATACCTTCAACTTCAATATTTTTGGTTGGTGGATTATTTAGAGCATTAGTTGCTTCAATGCCCCATAGTTGCAAACCATAAGCAGCATACTGTTCATAACCCAGTCTTCCCTCTTGAAAATACTTGATTTTTCCCTGTTGATTGAGGATACCTCCATATAGCCAACCATCCTGTTCTAATTTGCTTAAATCCCAACCATTGACAATTTGTTCAATTCTGGCTTGATATTCTGGGTAATGAATTCTTAGGATATGCAATGCTATTAGAAACCTGGCAGTATCTAGGGCAGACCAACCGCTTTTACCTTGAGGATCGGGAGTATTATCAAGCTGACGCATTTCCCCTGTGGTGGTGCTATAGGCTTTGTTGGGTAAAGCCGTTGCGGGTAAAGGTAATGTTTCTAGAGTAGATAAAAGTTTATTTATTTTGCTGTCAAATTCTGCTGGGTCAATAATTTCTAACTGTCTGGCACTATGCATACCTAAAATAGCACTCCCCTGATCCCAGAGAGTTGTCCAGGGGTAGTTTTCTACGGCGTTAACTAAACCTGTAGCTTCGTTCCAATTAGTGACAAAATATTGCCAAGCCTGTTGTGCTGCTGGTAAGTCAAATTCTTGATTGGGATTCATGGAACAGGTATCTTCAGGAATATTCATAGCTTCAGAAGTTGGTTCTTCAATATTGATAGCCAGAGGCTTATTAGGGGGAATTATCCCTGCTACCTGCTGACTATCTGGGAGCTTTTTTAGGCGGATGTCCTCCTCAGATTTAACTGGTTTAATTGATGTCCAATGAGATTCTTGTTGATCTAGATATAAATTCGCTTTTTGTGTCGGCGTGGTAGGCAAACCCTGTCCTTCGCCTTGGCTAACAGCTTGCCACCAAGGAGAATCCATTGCCGTATTATTAATCGGGATATTACTGCTCGTTTCCGTATCAGAAAAATCAACTGAATTTGAGTTAGACCAATAAATCCCCGTATCATCCTCAACTAAATACAGTTGTTGTTCGGTGTCGTAGGGTAAACCATTCCCAGAAGTGCCTTCGGCGATAGTCTTCCACCAGGCAGAGTCCATGTCTAGGTTATCTGCCAATAAAGGCTGGCGATCGCGAAACTGATAAAGTAAAGATTGCAAGACAATAGCATTAGTGCTGCTGGTAAACCCCAGTGAGGGTTGGCCGTTAGCTTCGTAAAAGCCTTCATAGTAACCAAGAGAGGGGTTATATAAATCTACTACTGCCTGTTGTAATTCCTGGGCGTATTCATCTTCAGGAAATAATGCCCCATAGGCAAAAGCTGCAGCTACACTAGCAATACGATGTTTGGCATTGGTCTTACCATCCCCAGAAAAAGTTGACCAGGCTTCCTCATCACCGACGATAGTGCTGTGAATAATATAGGGTTCTTTTTGAATTAAAACAGTATTGGCAGCGGTAAATAAACCTTTATCTCGATAACGTTTGGCTTGTGCTTGCAACATCGGATAGACAAGCGATCGCATCTGCGGATCGAAGCCTAATTCAAGTCCATAACGAATGAAGGGATCGGCAACCACATAATTATGGTCGGGCTGTTTCCCTTTTCGTTGTCGTTGCGATAGCACCTCAATACCATCTACCGAATGAGTTTGGTAATCTCCTCCCACCGCTGAACCCGAAGCATCAAAGCCCCATAGTTGAAAACCACGGGCAGCATATTCTTCATAACCTAACTGATTAACGGGATGAACTCTGGCTAACAGCCGTTCAAAGTCATCTTTTTCGACTACTGCACTGTTTAATCTACCATTTCTGATTACCCTAAGATAAGACCATTCTAAAAGAATATTGTCCACTGCTTCAGTATATTGAGGGTAGCAGCTTTTCAGGTTGTGCAGTGCTAATAACAATCGACCCACATCCAAGCCAGACCAGCCAGTACCCTCTGGGGTAGGGTTATTGCCGTAGTCTACAGGTTCTAAGGAACGAATATCGTAACCACGATGGGGTAATTCCCCTGAAAATAGCGATAGTCTTTCCAGGGTCGCCAGTAACTTACGGACACGCAAATCAAACTTCTTGAGGGGAACTAATTCTAAAGCCGTTGCTGACTGAAGAGCAGCCAGATAATCGCCAATCCCCCACAGAGTTGTTCCCTTCATATCACTGCGATCGCTTACCAGGCCTGTTTCTGGCTGATAGTTGGCTTCAAAATAGCTCCAAGCTATCTTGGCATAACGTTTTTCGGGAATAGTCAATTTGCGAGTTAATTCCGAACAAACGGACGGGCGAATTCTACCCACCGATTTAATTGGTGCCACTGCGACAAAATCAACTGGTCTAGATTTTTTAGGCGGCGGGACGTTTGAGGATGGTTTAGTTTGTGGGGGTTCTGCTGGAGGTACCGGTTCGGTTTTAGGTGCTGCTACTGGGGGTTCTGCTGGAGGTGGTGCTGGTTCAGGTTTAGGTGCTGCTGCTACTGGAGGTTCTGCCGGTGGCGTTGGAGGTGCTTGTTGAGTCTCTACTCCAGAGGGAGCAGGAAAACCTTCCGCTACCTGATATTCTTGGGGTTCACCTGTAGAGGCATTAACTAAATCTCCGCCAATTAAAGGCTGATTTCCCCTAGCTTTGTAGTAGAGAATTTCCATAATTAAGCCGTTGGTATTGCCCGTCAAAGCTTTATTCGGCTCCTTAGTTTCTTCGTATAAACCAGCATAGAAACCTCCGCCATCGGGACTCATTAACCCTGTAGCCACCTGGAACAGTTGTTGAGCATAT
>JASJDX010000233.1 GCA_030064975.1 Pleurocapsa sp. MO_192.B19 | reverse complement strand
TGGCGGACAACCATCGATGACCACACCAACGCCACCGCCATGTGATTCACCAAAGGTAGTAATGCCAAATAAATGTCCGAATGTATTGCCCATGATTATTCTCGATCGCTCCTACGAATAACAAATCTGTTGTAGACTTTGACGCTCTGCCCGATGAATCAGGGCGAAACTGTCAGATCTCAGTAGCCAAGTAATTTGAAATTGCCAAAAGACGCTCTTCTCTCAATCTTTTTTGTTTTTAAGTAGCTTGAAACATCACTTTCAATTCCCCTATTCTTTTGACAAATCTCTCTCTGCGATCGGATAGACAGACGAATTCTGCCATTTGATTGCCAGGTCTCAAGAAATTATTTACTTCATCCACTGCCTGACAAAACCTCTGGGCAGCTTCCAATTCCCCGAAGCCCAGGGTTGGATAATAAAAGAAATAGAGCTGATAAAAGCTCCAGCTTATCTCAAAGAATCTTTTTGATCAGTTTTGGCTACTGAGATCTGACAGTTTCCAACGTGAAGCACCCTTCATTTTGGAAGCGGCTAAACGCAGATCTTCTATCTGGGATTCAGTTAATTTATTCCTATTTGGCGATTGCGCTCCGCGCACTTGCTTTGCAATCGCTTCAAGTCATTCTCCCCGATCTTATGGCTGACATTTTGATTTGAAGACCTTTGGTATATTCTTTACCAGAAATCACCTTATATTGTCACTTAATCTGGGCCCGTTAACGTCGTTATTGCGGGTCGGAGTGATTCTTATTTCGGGTCGCTACACTTAACCTTGTTATTTTATTGACAGAGCCAATGCCTCTTGATTTTTTTTGGATATTTGCTGAGCAGCTAATAGTGTACTCAAAGAATCGATCAAATGAGTACTTTCCTCTGGATTACACATCCTCTGCTGTACAAAAACATTTCGGACTGCTTCAAATTTCTGGAGGAGGGAATCTCGATCTCCCTGGGCGACCAATTGTGCCAGTTGGCTGTAGGTCTTTGCCAGTTTTTCGATTGTTTCACGACGCTCTTCCGTGGCGAGCATGATATCTATATATAAAGGTGTGGAACTAGAAAACAAACGACTAAGCATACTAATTTCCATACGGAAAGGCGGACTAGCGATCTCCAGACTACGACCAATATCAATTTTCTCTTCTGCCAGAAATACGCCGAGGCTAAACGTCACAAAATGACGAATGGCTTGAATTATTGTCATCATCCGATCGTGTTCTTCGGCGGTACACCTAACTATTTTGCCGCCATCATGCTCAATTAGATTCAAGAGCCACTTAAATGCTTCATATTCACGACCAGGACAAACGGCGACATTTTGCGAGAGAAACGACTTGATTCCACTCCCAAACATGGGATGTAGACCGATGACAGGACCTCGATGATGCTTAAGCATTGTTTGTATTACTGAGGTTTTGATACTGGCAACGTCAGCTAGGGCAGTTGTCTCATCTATGTACTGAGCCGCTTTCTGAATCACCTCTGGCATTTTATCCAAGGGAACGCAAATTAATACTAGATCCACTCCGCTTAGAAGTTTATCTGCTCGGTTCCAGTCATTGTGTTCAAGTATTTTGACCTTATGCCCTAATGCAGAAAACCACTGAGTAAAAAAGCTCCCCATCAATCCACGACCACCAATAATAGTAACCCGTTGCAACTTTCTTCCAGTCAAAGGTAAAGCAGGTTTAGCTAGAGCAGCCGCACAGCCATTAACTAAATTTTGCCAGAGAAATTTAGGAACGTCCGTTTGAGCTAAAATCGGTATCACATCAGTTAACTGATCGTCTAAAGAAGGGGTTACTGATTGAGATTCCTGTTCTGCCAAAATACTAATTCTTTGATTGAGCAGATCGATTAAAGTGCGGTCGATTTGCTCTAGTTTGTTTTCAAACATAATGTATCTCTCTAATAAGGATGCGACTTGCTCTATTGTCAATTTGCTATTGCTAAGTCTGGGCGTAACTGAGCAGCTTGGCGTAAATAGATATGGTTTAGTGCTTTTTGGGGCAGAGGAGTATTTAAGTGAATCAAAACTCGTATACAGTTATTGAGACTCCCGATGACTGGCGACTGTTGTAAATCTAATAGAGGTACATACTCCCATCCAGGACGACGGCGAGCTGTTGCGGCTGGAAATATGGCATCTAAACTCGGAGTTAGAGAAAAGGTGACACTGACGATTTCATCAGGACTAAATGGATTACGATCTTCTATGGCTGTAAGTAGTTCATCTACAGCTTCGGCGATCGCCGAAGCTGAATTTTGGCTAACGGTAGTGGCTCCACGAAGACCACGAACTCGCCATGCTGGGGATTCTGGAGACATTTGGGATATCTGAGGATTACCTATCAATAGAGAATCTGTCTCTAATTCTTGTTTATGGATACCGTAATTTTTGGCTATGGTCATGGTTAAAAATTCTCCTTGAGCAATAAAATTTTGATTGGTATTTACTAGTGCCGCTACGCGGAAGTATCAAGTAGCAACGGTAACCGTTTAATATTTTCTACCTTGAACATAGAGTTTAGAGCGATACATCCAATAGTAGATTGAGAAAAATAGAGCAAAAACAAACAGAGAAAAATAGATTAAGGATGCATTGAGAGGAATTAGCAGAAAGGAACTGAGGGATTCAACAAGAATGAGTCCGATGAGTATTCTCGTAATAGTTTGACGCTTTAATAAGCTAGATAATACAGCACCGAACGGCGCACCTACCACTACTACAGGAACTGCTGCTAGCCAGTAACTAACCACAGGCTCATTAAAGTCGCCGATAATATAGGTATGAAGTATTGCTCCAACTACGGCATTAATAGCCATCAAAATAACTGAAGTAGGTGTACTGACTTTTTCACACAAACCAAACAGCAGCACCATCACAGAAAAACAGAAAATATCCATACCGCTGCCGACTAAACCACTGGTGATGCCCCCAAAAAATCCAACTAATATTGATAAAAGCTGCTCTCTTCTTCCCCAAAAAGGTATTATCAAATTTCTCTTCCTTCGAGAGCAGTTTAAAAGGAATAAAATGATGCCAAAACTGCCAACCATCATAGTAAAAAAAAATTTGATTACATCTGGTGGCAGGACTGGAGCTAAAAAAAACGAGCCTAGTACAATACCAGGAACCCCTCCAAGACTTGCCCAGCGAATAAATCGCCACGACACCTTAGTCTTCATCGCGATGATAGTTAATGAAGCTGCACTCATACCAACACTTTGAATAACCAAAGAAAATATCTTGGCTTCGTAGGGAGGGACATGAAGCACTTTGGTAAAAACAGGAAACGCAACTGCACCTCCCCCCATACTTGTTCCCCCTGCAACCATAGAGCCAAAAGCCATTGTTAAGGCAACCTCCCAGTTAACAATTAGGTTAGAGATAGCTTTACCAAAACCGTTGGAGGTCAACCATACGCTCCAAACAGCGATCGCAACTAGTAGACTAACACTAAAAAAGTGTTGAGAAGATATAAACTTAGCAGCAAGGTAGAACCATTTACAGATAGATTTGAGCGGGTTTTTCTGCTTATCTTTTCTTGTTCGCCAAGTTGGTTTTTGCTGAAGCATATTTATTCTCTTACTAGTTGAGGTTGTAAAGTCGTAAATTCTGTAGATAAGAACCCTCAACTTGGTGCTATTGAATCTACAGGAATTTAATAATCTTCCGAAAATGTATTAAACGGTATTGATCGTAATCGTGAGGCTCGAGCGCAACATATTTTTGTAGGTTGCGCGATTTTTTTATTTAGCTATGCTGAGTGGATTACGAGCTTTTTATGTTGATGTTTTTAAAAAATCGAAAGCTTCAACAGTCCAAACTTTTGAGGTCTATTTTTATTTTTGACGAGCCAATCGCCAATCACCGTTGTAAAATTTATAAAATCGCCAAATCTTTGGTTTCTGCTTGTGAATCGACGGTAATAGAATCAAACCCTTCTGGGGGAGCTAAGTTGGGCAAATCTGCTGCTTTGTAATGATTATCTGGGTAGATAGGACAATCATAAACAAGATCGAAAGGTTGCTCAAATGTACTCCATTCCTCTTTAGAACGAAGATAGCTCATTACAGGCTGGTCTTGATCAGCCCAAAAATCTCCAGCAAACGTTTGCAGTACAAAACGGAAACCTCCTGGCAAATTTAGACCCATACTATTCATGTCTCTTTCAAACTCATAGTAGTAGGCATAAACCACTCGAAAATAAGAGTCATATCCTGTCTTACATAAGTTCCCAAAGTGCTTATGTACCTCTTGTTCATTTGCACCCTCATGGATATCATGAATTGCCTCGGCGGCTTTTAATCCGCACACCATACTGAGGAAAACTCCTCCTGAAAAGACAGGATCTACAAAGCAAGCTGCATCGCCAGCAATAAAATACCCAGGACCAGAAAATTGTTCTGAATAATAGCAGAAATCTAGCTCTACTTTTGGCTTGTCAAATACGGCTGTTGCACCTTTAATTGCGCTCTTGATTCGAGGAGAGCGATCGCAATGTTCTTGAAATATCTTTTCGGGACTACTCTGTTTTAGCAAGCTTAATGGCATAACCGTTCCAACACTCATCGCGTCAGATTCAACAGGAATACCCCAAACCCAACCATCCTTATGAGAGCCGAAAAGTACGTCTCCCTCAATGCCTGGGTTATTTTCTTTTACTACATCTTTGTAATGCTGAAAGACGGCAACATTTTGCAGTCTATTATTCATTTTCCTCAAGTTGAAATGTTTAGACACCAATCCTGCACGACCACTAGCATCTACAACATAAGAAGCTTTGGCTATGTATCTCTGACCTTGGTACTGATATTCAACTCCAGCAACTCTTTCTCCGTCTAAGATCAGCTTTTTAACATCCGCTTCTTGTAAAACTTCTGCTCCTGTATCTTCAGCGTGTTCTAATAAAACCTTGTCAAAACGAGCGCGGTTGAGATTGTTAGTGTCCTCATACTGACCATCTGCTAAGTTAGTAAAGCTTTGCCGTCTAAGCTCTCCAGTAGTCCCAGTAAGAAATTCAACTCCAGTCTTTTTAACAAATGCAGATTCCTTTACTCTGTCATAGACATTCATCATCTCAAGTAACTTTGAGAGATAAGGCACCATAGATTCACCAATATGAAATCGAGGGAACTTTGACTTCTCCAATAATAGAACTGAGTGACCTTCTGCTGCCATTTTATATGCACAGGTAGAACCTGCTGGTCC
The DNA here is from genome assembly GCA_030064975.1 of Pleurocapsa sp. MO_192.B19. GTDB lineage: Bacteria > Cyanobacteriota > Cyanobacteriia > Cyanobacteriales > Xenococcaceae > Waterburya. Next base: position 7,816 of record JASJDX010000233.1, on the reverse strand, counting down.
TCCACCAATAACAATTGCGTCAAAAAATCTTTCTGTATTTAAACTATTACGTCTCATAAAAATATTCCAGTTAAAAGTACTAAAAGGTGCAAAAAATCAGAACCAAATTATTTAAATTAATTTACTTAGACGAGCAATTATGCAACATACTATAAAAGGATTAACTTTTACTTAAGCACATCATTTGATCGGCAAAGATATTAAGTGTGGTTCATAACAATAAGCTAAATAAAATTCAGAATAAAAGTCAAATAGTTTTCTTATATAAGCTTCTTTAACAAATTCTATAAAGTAATTTATCTAAGCTAGCCCTACTAGCCCTATTAGATCTCATAGATCTCATTGACAAAAAAGCTATTGCTTTTACAGTGAATCACTACTTACTCAATTAATTTATTGTCAAATTTTGTATTCAATTTAACAAAATTGTTTGTCAAACAATTAATTAAAAATATCAGGTTAATAAATTAATTCAATTTGCTTTTATACTAAGGTTTTTATAAGCTGTTTTACAAGCACTAAGAGTTAAACAAATAAAAATATTTAGTGACGCTATTTGATACAAGCAAGAAATAGTTGTTGATAGATATAGCAGTTCTAGATGAGTCATGAGAATTAGATGAGTACCACAGATCATTATTTGGGATTGCCATAGCTTGGCACAGCAGATTTGAGCATTTGAGGCTTGGCTTGAAACACAGCATTAAAAAGTAAATTTATAGACTATTTTTCTATATGGCAAGGTCTCAAAACGGAATCGACCATCAAGTCTTAGTCACTTCCGCTACTTGCGTTGTCCGATCAATGCACATATATACAAGTTCAGTGATGAAGGTATCGAACCATGTTTATACACAAGCCTAAATCGACTCTCTCTTTAGGGAGAATAAAGTTTTTGAGCTACAGTCCAATTTTGTATGGATTAGGAGCTACTATCGCTACGTTTCGAGGTGAAGAATTTAGCCCATACTACTTCGTAATAGGCCAAATTACGGTGTGGGTTGTCCACATGATGACTCATTTTTACAACGAGTACTATGATTTTGATTCTGATGTTTTAAACGAACATCCTTCTCCGTGGACTGGAGGCAGCCGTATTCTCCCCAAAGGCATTCTTAACCCTAAAGATTCTCTAATCCTGGCGGTTTTGACAACCTTATTATCGCTCTCCCTAAGCTTCTTGATGCCTTCACCCACCACATTTATTATCTGTTTATTGGCAATATTACTCTCTTGGGGATATAGCGCACCTCCATTGTCTTTTTGTCGAAGAGGACTGGGAGAGCTAATTACAGCAGTTGTGCTAAATATTCTCACTCCTGCATTGGGATTTTTACTGCAAAAAGGAGATCTCGTTCCAGGAAGGACTAAAGGCTTCCTCTTGGTTCTTCTCCCCCTCGCCATCATCGAATTTGTCAGAATGATGGTCATGAATATGCCCGATCGCAACTGCGATGCAGAAGTGGGAAAAGATACCCTAATCGTCAAAATTGGTATAAAAAAAGCGATTAAAATTCATACCTTGGGAATGATCGTAGCTTATCTGTGTTTGCCATTTATTTATCTGTATTCAGATATTCCCCTAGCAGTCATTGGGTTTATAGCTGCTACTGCCCCTCTTGGGTTTTTGACTACTTGGTGGGTGCATAAGCGTTGGCAGGATATCCAAGAGTTTTTCATGGTTCCTTTTTGGGCTTCAACTCATAATGCTTTAGCTGCACTTTCGGCATTAGTTGGTTTTCTCGTGGTTCATCCCACTGGATACCTGTTCAATGCAGAAACCCATCTTAAAATCTTTTCAATTTATTTGTACTTAGCTGTCTTCTTCTACTTTTCACTGCTTGGAGATCATCTGCCAGAGGAAGCTTCCGAAACTTCCATACAAACAGAAGCTTTGGCGGATCTCTAACGTAGCAATCGAATTTTTCAATTAATTATCGAAGCACAATTTTAGTATTTTAGGAAGCCAAATATGTTATCCACAGAACGCCAGTCAACTCTGTTACAGAAAGAAGATTTAGTCCAGTTTAAAGGAATTGACTACGTAGAATTTTATGTAGGAAATGCTCGACAAGCTGCTCACTTTTATCGCACAGCCTTTGGCTTTACTCCTATTGCCTATGCAGGTTTAGAAACAGGAGTACGCGATCGCTGTTCATTCCTCTTAGAACAAGGAGATATTCGTCTAGTTGTTACATCTTCTCTAACACCTGATAGTGCGATCGCTCGTCATGTTGAACTGCACGGTGATGGAGTTTATGATATCGCCCTGCAAGTCGATGACGTTCAAACTGTGTTTCAAGCAGCCGTGAAAAGAGGTGCAAGACCGATACTTGAACCAACTATTGTCGGCACTCAGAACGAATACATTGCTAAAGCGACGGTGGCTAGTTATGAAGGGGATATCGTTCATTCATTTATCGAACGAGGCAACTACGCTGGTTTTACACCGCAATATCAGCATCTTCCTACTTTGCCAAATCCAGCTGCAACTGGTTTGATGGAAATTGACCACATGGTTTTCAACGTTGAATTAGGGAAAATGGATTTATGGTCTAATTTCTACCAAACAGTGATGGGCTTCGGTCAAGCTCAACAATTTACTAGCGATGATATCTCTACCAAATACTCAGCACTGATGTCGAAGGTATTACAAAATAGCACAAAGCGCATTAAGTTTCCGATTAACGAACCTGCCGAAGGCTATCGCAAATCTCAGATTCAGGAGTATTTAGATTTTTACAACGGTCCTGGGGTACAACACATGGCATTGAGGACTGATAACATTATCAAGACCGTACAGCAGTTGAAAAGCAATGGTGTTGAGTTTTTACAAATTCCCGATACCTACTACAAAAATTTACTCCATCGCGTTAGTCCTCTTGATGAAGAAATCGAAGTTCTGCGAAACTTAAAGATCTTAGTTGACCGAGATGATGAGGGTTATTTGCTGCAAATCTTTACTAAACCATTAGCTGGTCGCCCAACATTTTTTATTGAAATTATCCAACGTAAAGGAGCTCAGGGATTTGGCAACGGAAACTTCAAGGCTCTTTTTGAAGCGATCGAATTAGAGCAGGAAAAGAGAGGAAACCTATAGTTTTTAGTTCTTTTTTTCTTGAGCTTCCAAATATAGATTTGGCAGAAGTCGGACAAATACAGTAGACCTCTTGCATGAATATTGTTTAGGGATTTTCCAATATCCAAATACGTAGTACGGATTCTAAATGCCCAACTTTTGACTCTTGACTCTTGACTTCAATGATTATTTTCGATTTGTGCAAGAAGTCTAGTGAAACAAATCTGCTAGTCATTTGTTTCTCACCTCATGAGAAACATGATGACAAAGTGTCCGTAGCATTTCTGCATTACAAATATACGCTGAACTAAAACTTGGAGATAATATAATGCAATCAGTTCAAAATTGTCATGTTCAAAAATCAACTCCTCTCGCTACACCACAGGCGATAAAAGCAAAGCTTCCCATAAGTGAAAAATCGCTCAAGACTGTATTAAAAGGACGAGATACGGTCAAACGTATTTTACAAAAACGAGATCCTCGTCTATTGGCAATAGTGGGTCCTTGCTCTATCCACAATCCAGAAGAAGCTCTAGAATACGCTCAAAAATTAAATAAGCTCCGTCAAGAGTTAGAAGAGCAAATTGTAATTGTTATGCGAGTCTATTTTGAAAAACCTCGCACTAGCATTGGTTGGAAAGGGCTAATCAAAGATCCTTATCTCAATGATTCTCATAATATTGAAACTGGCTTAAGCACTGCCCGTAACTTGCTTTTAGAGCTTACCAGCATGGGTCTGTTTACTGCTACAGAATTCCTCGATCCAATTGTCCCGCAATACTTAGATGATTTAATTGTCTGGGCAGCTATAGGAGCCCGTACTACTGAATCCCCAACTCATAGAGAGATGGCTAGCGGTCTTTCCATGCCTGTAGGTTTTAAAAATGGTACGGATGGAGATTTAAGCACAGCTATCAATGCAATCAAATCAGCCATGCACCCTCACCACTTTCTGGGCATCAATCCAAACGGTCAGATCTGCACAATTTCTTCTACTGGCAATTCTTCGGGACATATTGTTCTCAGGGGTGGTCGCAACTATCCGAATTATGATTTCGAAAACGTTCAGGAAACTGTCAAACAACTAATATCTGCCAATCTAATGCCAGCAGTGATGGTTGATTGTAGTCATGGTAACTCTGGCAAACAACATACTCGACAAGAGATTGTTTGGCGTGATGTACTCGAACAAAGGCTAGCGGGGAATAATTCCCTAACAGGCTTAATGTTAGAAAGCTACCTTCAGGAAGGAAAACAAGCGATTCCTGATAATATTCAAGATCTGCGCTATGGGTTATCGGTCACCGATGCTTGCATTGGCTGGGAGCAGACAGAGAGAATTTTACGTCAAAGTCACACTGCACTGACAAATCAGAATAAATCTATTTTAGCCGTAGCTTAAATTAAAAGTGCAGAAATGAAATAATTAATAGTTAAATCTCTTAAAATATTACTCGATTAAAGATGATTTTCAGATTATCTATTCCAAAACTAGACGCCGACAAGTCAATTCTTTTAGTTGTTGTCTAAATTCTTTTGGTGATAATTACTACACCATACCTTTGCATACTACCATCCCGTTTATCTTATTTAGTTTGGGATGGTAATGCAACCTCCAATTAACTTTAGTTTTTTCACATAACTTACCCATGCCCTTCAGTCTGAAGTCGAAATACTACAAAGGTATTGCAGCAAAAGCCGCAAAGGACTTATTCTAAAGGACTAGCTGAGTCCTTCGGACTTGCATCGCATTTCCTCTCGCAAAAAGTAATTAAAGCCCGAAGTTGGTCGAAAGCCTCGCCTTTAAAGGCGAAAAGAAATAAAACATAATTCGATACTTGAATCCTCTTACTTCAGCAAGAGGTTAAACTTTTGACTCTTGACTCGTGACTTTTGACTACATGCGGGCATAGCCCTTTATGTTATGCAGTACTAGATTTCTTGACTATAACTACTCCAATAAAAGTGTTATGAATCCAATCAAAAATGCTAGTGTAAATCCCTTAGTGCTAGTCATACTAGATGGTTGGGGTTACAGAGAGGAAATTGATGGTAATGCAATTGCCGTTGCTAAAACACCAGTGTTCGATAGTCTTTGGAACTCTTATCCCAAAACTCTGCTACAAGCTTCGGGCGAGGCAGTCGGTCTACCAAAAGAGCAGATGGGCAATTCAGAAGTTGGTCATCTGAACATAGGAATGGGTCGAACCGTGCCTCAAGAATTGATTCGTATTTCTAAGGCGATTAAAAATAATGACTTATTACACAACCGCACTTTGATACAAACATATCAGAAAGTTCATCAAAATGGTAAAAAGCTTCATCTCATTGGTCTTTGTTCCGATGGAGGAGTACATTCTCACATAGAGCATCTTTTTGCTTTGTTGCATTTGGCTAGATCTTGGGAAATTTCCGAGGTTTGTATCCATTTAATCATTGATGGTCGGGATACATTACCTACCGAAGGGAAGTTGTTCGTTCAGAGGCTCCAAAATTATCTCAATTTCTGCGGTATTGGTCGTATTGTGACCCTATGCGGTCGTTACTACGCGATGGATCGAGACGGGAATTGGGATCGCATCAAACGTGCTTACGAAGTCATTACTAGCAATCAATGTCAAGAGCATCGGTCTGCTGTTGAGGCAATGGCTTCAGCTTATGCCGAAGGCTTCACCGATGAATTTCTACCACCAACTCGCATTGCGCCAGGTGCTGTAGAATCAGGTGATAGTTGTGTTTTCTTTAATTTTCGTTCTGACCGTGCCCGACAATTAACCCGAGCTTTCGTAGACCCCAATTTTGCAGAATTTGAGCGTCAGCAAATTCTGCCGCTTTATTTTGCGACTTTCACTCAATACGACTCCAGTTTGCCTGTATCGGTTGTGTTTGAGCCGCAGATTCTGAGCAATAGTTTGGGTGAAGTTATTGCCAGACATGGTCTGAAGCAGCTACGCATTGCTGAAACTGAAAAATATGCCCACATTACCTACTTTTTAAATGGCGGTAGAGAAGAACCTTTTGAAAGGGAAGAACGCATTCTGATTCCCAGTCCTAAAGTTTCTACCTACGATTTAGCTCCAGAAATGTCCGCAGAGCAAATAACCACCACTGCGATCTCCGCCTTGGAAGAGCAAATCTATTCGTTAATTGTGATTAACTATGCTAACCCAGATATGGTAGGACATACAGGACAAATGGATGCCACAGTTAAAGCGATTGAAACAGTCGATCTTTGTTTAGGTAAACTTCTCAAAAGTACACAAGAAGCGGATGGAATTCTCTTGATTACTTCCGATCATGGTAATGCCGAATACATACGGGATGAACAAGGTAATCCGTGGACTGCTCATACCAACAATCCTACTCCTTTTATTGTGGTGAAAGGAAAAGGAGCCCAAAAAATTTCAGAGCCAGAATTTAATATTGCTCTCAGGTCAAATAGTTGTTTGGCAGATATTGCTCCTACTATTTTGGAACTTCTAAAACTACCACAACCCATAGAAATGACTGGTAGCTCCACACTTAAACCAAATGAGCTAAATTTGCTAAATCATCACAAATCAAACAAAATCAAACATCAACTTATAGTTATAGGATAAATTCTGCCAATGCTAGCTTCCATAGTAAGTCAAAAAATTGCTAAACATCAGCAAGATCTAACCATTTGCAGACCAGCATTAGATATATCTCTACACGGTCAGATCGAAGTTCCAGGAGACAAGTCAATTTCTCACCGCGCTTTGATGCTCGGTGCATTAGCTCAAGGAGAAACACGGATTCAGGGACTATTACTAGGAGAAGATGTAATTAGCACAGCTAACTGTTGGCGAGCGCTTGGTGTCGAAATTGCCGATCTCACTGCCGAAACAGTTGTAGTCAAAGGTAGGGGGGATGGACAACTGCAAGAACCCTTAGATGTTCTGAATGCTGGTAACTCTGGTACTACCATGCGATTGATGTTGGGTATTTTAGCGGCTCAACCTAACTGCTTCTTTACCCTGACAGGCGATCGCTCTTTACGCTCTCGTCCCATGTCTCGCGTTATTAAACCCTTAACCCAAATGGGGGCAGAAATTTGGGGCAGACAAAACAATAATTTAGCTCCTTTGGCGATTAAAGGCAATAAATTACGTCCTATTCACTATTATTCTCCCGTAGCTTCGGCTCAAGTTAAATCCTGTATTCTCTTAGCGGGATTGATGAGCGAAGGACAAACTACGGTAACAGAACCAGCTTTATCGCGAGATCATAGTGAAAGGATGTTAAAAGCTTTTGGTGCAGATCTCCAGATTGACTCAGAAACTAATAGCGTTACCATCACTGGCGGTAATAATCTACAGGGACAAGCGGTAATAGTTCCAGGAGATATTAGTTCAGCAGCCTTTTGGTTAGTAGCTGCTTCTATTGTTCCTGATTCAGAATTAGTCCTGACCAATGTTGGTATTAACCCCACCAGATCGGGGATTTTAGATGTTTTAAGTCTTATGGGGGCAAATATTACCCTTGAAAATCAAAGAATTGTCACAGGAGAACCCATTGCTGATTTGCGCGTTCGCTACAGTTCCCTAAATGGATGTGAAATTGCCGGAGAATTAACTGTACGTTCGATTGATGAAATTCCAATTATTGTGGTTGCAGCAGCCTTTGCTAAAGGGACAACCGTCATCAAAGATGCAGCCGAGTTAAGAATAAAAGAATGCGATCGCCTCTCAGTTATGGCTACTCAATTGAGTTATA
>JASJDX010000232.1 GCA_030064975.1 Pleurocapsa sp. MO_192.B19 | reverse complement strand
GTTCGCCACTGCGGTTAATAATGCTCAAGCGTTGCTGTTGTTCTGGTTTCAAGGAGGTATCTTTGGTGAGAATTTGAGCAAAGCCAATGATACTATTGAGAGGAGTTCGGAGTTCATGGCTCATATTGGCTAAAAATTCTGATTTGGCTTGATTAGCGCTTTCAGCCTTTTCTTTGGCTCTTTGGAGTTCTACTTGAGTTGCTTCTAGCTGTTGTAGAGTTGAGCGTAATTCTTGGTTGCTTTGTTCTAGGGCTTGTTCGGCTGTAATCCAATCGCTAATATCAGTAATAAAACCTTCAATAAATTCTAATTCTCTCTCAGGGCTAATATCAGTAATAAAACCCTCAATAAATTCTAATTCTTTCTCAGATTTGAAAATTCCTTGCCCTTGTTCCCAAACCCATTTTTCAGTTCCCTGTTCGGTTAAAATACGATAAGTAAGTTGAAATGGTTTTTTTTCTTTAAGTGCCTTTTGTACCTGTTGCCTGACTCTGTCTCGATCTTCTGGATGAATTAGTTGATTATATTTAACTAAATGATTTGCGGTCAAATCTTTAGGTAAATAACCCGTTAAACTATTGCATCCTTCACTGACAAAAACCATGGTAGAGTCTGGGTCACTAAGGGAACGATAGGCCATTCCTGGTAGATTACTCATCAGGGTAGACAGGGTTCTTTGGCTTTCTGCTAGAGAAGCTGTCCGTTCGGCTACTTTTCGCTCTAATTCTTGATTGGCTTGTTCTAAAGCTTCTTCAGCTTGCTTGCGAGCAGTAATATCCCGCACCATGATCAACACTTCATCTTCTCCCAACACCATAATGCGGACTTCTTCATACCGATGTTGACCATTAAGTATGATTTGATGCTCGTAGACTTGAAGTTTAGCCGTTGCCAGGGCTTGCTGAATGTATTGCATTCGCTTTTGGGCCAGCTCAGGAGGTAATGGTTCCCGAACGGTGTTCCCTGGTCTAAACTGTTTTACCCCATGACCCGACTGCGAGGGAGCGCTGTTGATAACATCCAAATAGGTACCATCACCTAGTGCGCGAATCATTAAATCGGGAATGGTGTTGACAATCGCACGATTAGTAGCCTCACTCTGACGAAGGGCATCAAAGGATTCCCTCAGTTGCCTTGCCATCTTGTTGAAAGACTCTGCCAAGGTGTTAATATCAGTAATAAAGCTGGGTTCTACCTGCTGCGAGAGCTCCCCCTGAGCCAGTTGGTCTGATGCCCGACAGACGCGCACAACGGGTGCGGTAATCCAGCGGGAGGTAACAATTCCCGACAGTGTAGCCACTGCCAAAGCGATAATGCACAGGATAATTGTATTGCGAGTATTGGCGTCGATCTGCGCCGTAAAATCCGCCTCAGGGATGACTACTGCCATGAGCCAATCGAGACCCCGACCATCTTGAAGCGGCGTCACTTGTAGGAATTTACGCTTGCCTTCAATCTCGAAGATAAACCGCTCCCTCGTGTCAATCCCCTCGAAACTGCCAAACCGACTCAGCAAATTTTGCGCCGCTTCTTGGATTAAAGGGTTGTTGCTGTGTACAGCAGCCAGTCGTTTTTCCCCTGCCTCAGTCTTGAGGAAAGGGGGTTCTGCTGCCGAACTGGCAACAATTTCTCCCGAACGTTCAATGATAAAGACCTGTCCGGAATCACTGACGTCGAGTCCCCTGAGAAAATTGCTAATATCAGAGAGGGTCAGATCCGCTGCCAGGACTGCTTGGAGTGACTCCGATTCATCATAGATCGGGACAGCGTGGGTAATGCCGAGGCGTGGGGACGTCGCAAACACGTAGATAGAAGACCAAGTTGGCCTAGCGGCTTTTGCTGCCACTTGATACCAAGGTCGTAGAGGCGGGTTGTACACTTTACTATCGATTAACGCCATCGGTTTTCCTTGGCGATCGAGTTGATAAACTTCCATACGAGGAGCAGTCAATTGATTTCTAATCTGGAGGGTGGTGCGACTGTCAGATTCTTTCCAGACGCCAACAAAATCTCCTTGCGGGTTAGCAAAGTAAACGTAAGGCACGGCATCAGAGATTTGCGTCTGATTCCAGAAGTAGCGCGCCATTTTCGGATAATCAGTGAGGTCCAAATTACCCACCCGAATGGCAGCCACATTAATTTGTAAAAACTGATAGGGTGTGTCGGCAAAGGTTTTAAAGCGCTCCTTAACGTTAGCCGTGACTTTATTGCTGATCTGGTTCATCAGTTCATTCACCGATTTCTGCCCGTTGCGGAACGAGAGCCATCCAGTCAACCCAACAACTGCCATAATTTGTACGACAAACGACACTACAAGGGTGCTGCGGAGGCTGAATTTTTTGTTGGGGATAATTTTCTGATGATTCATAGTACAAGCGCATTAGTCAAATACTAGGGCGTGTCAGCAAATGATAGTGTTGCCCAAAATTGAATTAATAATGTAGTAAAATTTAATTACTAACTAAATCTAGGCATCAATAGATTACAAATGTCACAGTTTGTTTAATTGGATGGGTGTAATGCTTCAATTTCCCAGTGAGTATCATGAATTGCGCTCGATTATTTTCGAGAGATATTGTTAAGCTTTTCTGATTGTTCTGTACCTATTTTTCGACGACTGGGTTTTTTAATAAATTATTTCATCACTCTGTCAATCTGTAAGTTCTAGTAGTCAGTCAGTTAGCTCAGACTGAGCAGTAATTTTTTCTAACTTTTGGAGGGCTTGCTGTAACTGACGGTTTTTCTCTTGTAACTGAAGTTGCAGACGTCGAACTTTTAATTGATTTTCTACTCTAGCTAATACCTCAACTGTTTTAAAAGGCTTGGTAATGTAGTCACTACCTCCCAAAGAAAAGGCTTTAACTTTATCCCAGGCTCGATCGAAGGCACTAATAAAAATCACGGGAATATCTTGGGTTTGGGGATTGGCTTTGAATCTTTGACAAACAGTATAGCCATCTAACTCTGGCATATTAATATCTAATAAGATTACATCAGGACAGGCTATGGCACTTGCTTGTATTGCAACTACACCATTAATTGCCTGTTGTACTTCATATCCTTGTTCTTCGAGCAAATCAGATAACAGTTTGAGATTTTCTGGTCGATCGTCCACTAAGAGAATATTACCCTTATTGTTACCCTTCTGGGCAGCCGAGGGAACAGGGGATAAAGCAACAGGGTCAGGTGACTTAACCACAGGTGGCTGATGACGCATTTGGTGCTCTAGTGTAGCTTTAACATTAGATTTAGTAATTTTTCGCTCTAAAGCTTGAGAAAGCAGTTGCCAGAGTTTAGGAGCAATGTCTTGTTTAATATATTTAGGAGAGTAGCCACATTCATCCGCAATTTGGTCATAAGTCTTTCTGCTTCCCTGTAGAGTAGTAAGTAATATGGTACGTTGCAAATCACTAAAATAATTGCCTATCTTGCCATAGATCAATTCTTCAGCAAATACTAAAATCTCTTCATAATTGCTCATGTTACCAAGCCGATGTTTGCTAACTGTTTGGCCTTCAACTACAGGAATTTGGGATGACTTTCCTTTGTAACGATTGTCTAAAACACTAAATTGCATAACAAATGTTCTCCTGGCTCAATTCAGACTTCTCTATAAATCTATAGTTTGATATTAATTTAGTTAGATACCTATAAATATCATAAAACTCATCCCAGAACTCATAGAAAAACTCATAGAAAAACTTATGAATAAATATGTGATTGTGAGCTTACCAGGTTGTCAAGCATTATTCTTAAAGAAGAGAAGTAAATTAAATGTTAAAAATGAGCCTATGAACCTCAATTGTCTCCTGGAGATTGTTGACCTCCAGCTAATTGAGAGCCAAAATCGCCCCCTTAATTCCACAGAAATTCTTATTTTGCAGGGCATTTGGCAATATAAAACTTATAATCAAATTGCGATTGAGGCAGGTTATAGTTCTGGCTACCTTACTACCGTTGTTGCCCCAGAGTTGTATCAGCGACTCTCCAAAATCATTGGTCAGCGCGTGACCAAGAAAAACTGTCGGGCACTGCTGGAGTCTTATGTAACCATCCCAGCAGCCCCAAAGACAAAACCTTTGAAGCAAGATATGGCGGAATTTCCCCGCAATGAGAATCAGGAGGCGTTACCTTGCTACCCCAGTGGCTCAGTCCCTCTCAATTCTCCCTTTTACCTCGAACGCTCTTCCCTTGAGGAGCAAGCTTATCAAGAAATCAGGAAACCAGGGGCATTAATCAGGATTAAAGCTCCCAGAGAAATGGGCAAAACTTCACTGCTGCTGAGGATTCTGGACGATGCAAACCGCCAGGGCTTTCATACCATTAGCTTGAACCTAGAACAAGTCGAGCAGTCAATTTTGAGCAATTTGAATCAATTTTTGCGGTGGTTGTGTGCCAATATCGCTCATCAGCTTCAGCGTAAACCTATGCTGGACGAATACTGGGATGAAGATCTTGGAAGTAAAATTAGCTGCACCCTCTATTTCCAAGATTATCTACTAGAGTCAATTAATAGTCCCCTGATCTTGGCATTGGATGAGGTGAACCAGATTTTCGAGCATCCCCAAGTGGCAAAAGATTTTCTACCTCTGTTGCGCTCGTGGTACGAAGAAGCAAAAAGACTGCCCATCTGGCAAAAGTTACGCCTAATTGTAGTTCACTCGACGGAAATTTACGTTCCTCTTCATCTGAACCAGTCCCCTTTCAATGTGGGACTACCAATTCAATTAGACAGCTTCAGTCAGTCAGAGGTAGAGCAGTTAGCCCAACGCTACGGACTCGACTGGGAATATGGGGAAGAGGTTAGACAATTAATGGCAATAGTCGGGGGGCATCCCGCATTGGTAAACCTAGCACTCTATCATCTTAGTCGGAGGGAGATAACTCTGTCGCAATTACTGGAAACTGCTCACACTGCTAACGGAATTTATGCTCATCACTTGCAGCGTCATTGGGCAACATTGGAAACACAGCCTGAATTAGCAGGAGCTTTTGATACAGTTCTAAATGCTACTGAACCTGTTCCCTTAGATCCAATCCTAACTCACAAGTTAAGCAGTATGGGGTTGATTAAACTTTCAGGTATTCGAGCGATCGCAAGTTGTGAATTATATCGGCGATATTTTATTCAAAAGGGAGAGCAACATTTCATCAGTTTATAGATGAGTTCTGGGAGAAGTTTTATGAGCTCGAGAAACTAAGAACAAAATTAAAATTAATTTGAATTTACTTTTGAGTAAAGAACTAAAACGATGTTCGATAAACCGCAGTTCAATCCCTGTTACTCTGTTGAAACTATAGAACCAGACAAGGTATTTTTCTTGTCCGAGAGAGAGACAGTATGTCTGAGCGATCGCTTTTCCTATTTGGTAGCATCTTTAATTGATGGCGATCGCAACAGTGATGAAATTATCGAAGCAATTCAAGTTCAACTGCTCCAAAAAAAACAGCCTTCTCAAGATAGTTCTACTCTCTTTAAGGAAGTTTTTGATGTCAGTATTAAAGCCCAAGCTGCTTTATTTCAAATGGAAAGGCAAGGTTATCTAGTGAAGCAAGATGACCTTCTACCATCAAACTTAATTACTTTTTGCCATCATCTTAACGTCAACTCAGATCGGGCTTACCAACAATTAAAATCCACCAAAGTAGCCGTCAAATCTTTTGATTCTCTGGCGAAAGAAGATTTTATTGCTAATTTGCAATCTCTACACATTCAAATCGCTAATGAATCAGACTCAGATCTTGCCAACTTAACTGTAGTTTTGACGGATGACTACCTGCACCCAAATTTAGACGAGTTCAATCAAAAATCACTCCAGTCCCAAGTTCCTTGGATGTTGCTAAAACCAGTAGGCACAATGATCTGGCTCGGTCCCCTATTCGATTCTCAGCAAACCGCCTGTTGGCAATGTTTGGCTCGTCGCTTACAGGATAACCGACCAATTGCGGGTTTTGTTCAAAGAGCTAATAACCAATCGGTTGCTCCCATCTCTCCTCAAGGGTTTCTCTCTTCTACTTTGCAAACAGCTTTAAGTATGGCTGCGACAGAAGTTTTTAAATGGATTGTTCAGGGAAAAAACGATCGATTAACCAATACCCTGATTACTTACGATACTCTGACTCTCCACAGCCAAGAACACTTTGTAGTTAAACGACCCCAATGTCGCAGTTGCGGGCATATGAGCCAGGTATTAAGCCAGAAACCTTTACCTGTTGTGCTAGGACATCGTCAGAAAACCTTTACTTCAGATGGCGGACACCGTTTTTGTTCTCCCCAAGAAACCCTCAGAAAATATCAACATCATCTTAGTCCCCTAACAGGAGTTGTTCGAGAATTAACTAAATTACCAGGAAATAGTTTAAACCATACCTATGTTGTCAAGCATCATTTTGTCACTATCTTTGATGATTTAGATAACCTGCGTAAGAATCTTGGGGGTAGAAGTGCTGGTAAAGGGAAAACAGATATCCAAGCTAGAGCCAGCGGTTTTTGTGAAGCCATTGAACGTTATTCTGGAGTGTTCCAAGGTGATGAAATTAGAATAAAAAGTAGTTATCAACAAATGGGAGAGCGAGCGATTCATCCCAATGCCTGTATGAATTTCAGTCAACAGCAGTACCAAACCAGAAAAGAATGGAATGCTCAGTGTCAAGGCTGGTTTCAGAAAGTTCCCGAACCGTTTGATGAAGAACGAGAAATTGACTGGACACCTGTTTGGTCTTTAACTGCTCAAGATTTTAAATATTTACCCACCGCTTACTGCTATTATGGCTATCCTCAATTCCACCAACCAGACTGTTGGGCAGATTCTAATGGTTGTGCAGCAGGAAACACCATTGAAGAAGCTATCCTCCAAGGATTTATGGAATTGGTCGAGCGGGATAGCGTTGCTTTGTGGTGGTACAACCGCCTTCAGAAACCCCAGATCGATCTAGACAGTTTTGACGAGCCTTATTTTCACAGTCTGAAACGATACTATCAAGAACTAGGACGCGAACTTTGGGTTTTAGATATTACTAGCGATTTAAATATTCCCACTTTTGCTGCCATTTCCCGTAAAAGCGATCGCCCTGTAGAAGATCTTATCTTGGGTTATGGGACTCATTTCGACCCTAAAATTGCCCTGAGTCGAGCCTTAACCGAAGTAAATCAAATACTACCTAGTGTTTTATCAGCTTTAGCTGATGGGACGACAAACTATCCCCAACATACAGATCCTTTAGCGATCGAGTGGTGGAAAACCGCAACTTTAATTAATCATCCCTATTTACTTGGCAATCGCCAAATTACATCTAAAATATCTACTGATTATCCCCAAATTAGCAGTGACGATCTTTTAGATGATGTGCAACTTTGTCAACAAATTGTTGAGGAAAAAAATATGGAAATGCTAGTTCTGGATCAGACTCGTCCCGATATAGGACTGAGAGTAGCAAAAGTTATCGTTCCTGGGATGCGTCATATGTGGAAACGTTTCGGTTCGGGAAGACTGTATGAAGTGCCACTCCAAATGGGATGGTTGCAAGAGTCACTAAAGGAGACTCAACTCAACTCCTTCCCGATGTGGATGTAACCCTATTTATATTGATTGTCTTTTTCACACTTTCCGACAACTTCATTATTTTTCCCATGCTCAACGGCTACAAAATAATCGATGCAGATTCCCATGTCATTGAACCACTTAATATGTGGTCTCAATACTTAGAGCCTGAATTTAAAGATTTTGCTCCTTCAAGGGACATGAAAATTAAGGGAGAAAGCATAACTTATAAAATTTCTCCACAGGTTCGCGATCGCGGCAATCAGCAAATGCTACAAGCTCATCCTAATGCCTATACAAGAGGCTATGATGTAGAGTCTCACGTCCAAGAGATGGTGGGAATGGGAATCGATCTAGCGTTTGTTTATCCCACTTATGGACTGTGGCTTTTTGCCATTGATACTCTGCCATCAGAAGTAATAGGTGCATTAATTCGTGCCTACAATACTTGGTTATATGAAGAATTTTGTAGCTACGATCGAGACAGATTAAAAGGTGTTGGAGCGATTAATCTTCACGCGCCAAAAGAAATGGTCAAAGAATTACATCGAATTGCTAAGTATGATGGTCAAGCAGTTTTTTTACGACCGAACCCAGTAAAAGGGAGGTTGTTAAGCGATCCTGTCTATGAGCCTTTTTGGACGGAATGTGAAGCATTGGGTATAGCAGTAGGCATTCACGAAGGAACTCATAGTCGTTTAACCACTATAGGTGCAGAACGATTCAACACTCGTTTTGCTCTCCATGCTTGTTCCCACCCGATGGAACAGATGATGGCTTTATTAGCTTTGATTGAAGGAGGAGTATTAGAACGCCATCCGAATCTTAAGGTAGGATTCCTAGAATCAGGCTGTGGCTGGCTTCCCTACTGGCTTTGGCGATTGGATGAAGAATACAAAAATTTATATTGGGAAGTAAAAGATTGTGTCAAGATAAAACCATCAGAATATTTTCGTCGTCAGTGTTTCATTTCTATTGAACCATCTGAACCATATTTAGCTGAGGTTATTGCACATATCGGTGTTGATAACTTAATTTTTGGCTCGGATTATCCTCATATGGATCATCAGCCAGATGTTGTTAAAAAAGTCATAGAGCTTGAGGGGAAATTATCTCACAAAATAGTAAAAAAGATAGTTTGGGATAACCCATCTTTTTTTTACAGTTTCTAAAACTGATTTTTAGCCATAAAAAAATTTTAGCCTGCATTTCGCAGGTTGAGGAATAAAGGTTAGAACCTCCTCTTTTAAAAATATACTTTTGCGACCAAAGCGATCGCTGGTTAAGCAAATTATTTTTTTAAGCTGATTCATTTTGTTTCTACAAACTCAATTTGCTCTGAATTACCATTGTTATGATTAGATTCAACATCCTGATAATTGACTAAAGCATTAGCTAACACTTGGTCGATGCGATCGCAAAAGATAAACTCTATTTGTCGGCGCACATCTTCTGGAACGTCAACTAAATCTTTTTGATTGAGTCGAGGTAAAATAACTCGTTTAACACCAATGCGATGAGCAGCCAAGACTTTTTCTCTTACGCCACCGATGGGTAAAACTTCTCCACTTAGGTTAACTTCTCCTGTCATGGCAGTATCGTTGCGAACTGACTTATGCATCAATAATGATGCGATCGCTGTTACCATAGTCACTCCAGCCGAAGGGCCATCTTTAGGAATTGCCCCTGCGGGAACGTGAATGTGCAAACCATTATCTTTAAACACACTCAGATCAACGCCCAATGATTCCGCTTGTGACCAAAGATAGGAACGGGCAATTTCCGCCGATTCTTGCATCACCTCTCCTAATTGACCTGTTAAAGTTAAGTCTTTTCCTTGGGGTAACAGCACAGCTTCGATAAATAAGATTTCTCCTCCTTGTAAAGTCCAGGCAAGACCAGTCGCCACACCAGGTTTGCTTTCAAGACGCATTTCTTCTCTCAGAAATTGTTTTGCACCTAATACTTCTTCAAGCTGTTCGGAATGGATAAGCTGAGGCTCGGTTTTTCCGTTAGCATAACGCACTGCTACTTTGCGACAGATCGTTCCCAGTTGCTGCTCTAGTTTTCTAACTCCTGCTTCATGGGTATAATATTCAATCACTAGCTCGATGGTTGATTCTAGAAGCTGTACGGCATCATCTGGCAGCCCCGCTTTATCAATCTGTCGTGGTAGCAGATATTTTAGGGCAATGTTAGTTTTTTCCTGGGGTGAGTAGCCCGATAGTTCGATAATCTCCAGACGGTCTAGCAACGGTGGAGGAACATGAGACAGATCGTTGGCAGTGCCGATAAATAGCACTTGGGAAAGGTCAAAATCCAAATCTAAATAAAGGTCGCGGAAACTATGATTTTGCTGCGGATCGAGAATTTCCAATAGTACTGAGGCAGGATCGCCACGATAGTCCATACCCACTTTATCCAGTTCATCGAGCATAATTACGGGATTTTTGACTGCTGCTCGATGCAAAGCTTGAACAATGCGACCGGGCATGGCCCCAATATAGGTGCGGCGATGACCCCGCAGTTCGGCTTCGTCCCGCAAACCGCCCAAACTAATGCGCTCGAATGGTCTGCCCAGAGTACGGGCGATCGATTGCCCTAGACTGGTTTTGCCTACTCCTGGAGGTCCTGCAAAACAAATTACTGTACCGACAGTGTAAGACTGAGGAATCTCTTTATCTAACTGCTGTTGAGCTTGTTTTTTGAGCTTAAACGTGGCCAGGTGTTCGATAATCCTGTCTTTAACTTTATCCAAACCATAGTGATCTTCATCCAAAATAGTTCTGGCATTATCGAGATCGAGATTATCTTCTACCAACTGATGCCAAGGCATTTCTAACAACCAGTCTAGATAGGTGCGAATCACCCCACCTTCTGCGGAGGCATTGGTAACTCTTTCCAAGCGAGCTAATTCCCGTTTGGCTTGTTTTTCGACTACTTCAGGTAAATTAGCTGATGCCAAGCGCGATCGCAATTCATTCGCTTCTTGTCGCTCTGGATCTGTTTCTCCTAATTCTTCCTGAATTTTCTTAAGTTGCTCGCGTAAAAAGAATTCTTTTTGTTGTTGATCGATCTCTTTTTTGGTTTCGCCTAAAATTTCTCCCCGCAGCTTTTGCACCTCAATTTCCTTTTGCAGATCTGCCAGGATTTGACGTAAAAGTTGTTCTAGATTTTCCTCTTCTAGGAGTGCTTGGCTAGTTGTGACATCCTGTTGCAGCAATACCGAAGTTTGATAAGCTAATTGAGCTGGCTCTTTGGTGTTGAGTAAAATTCCTAATAGTTCTTCGGGAAAGTGAGGGTTGATAGCTGCCCCTTCCGACCACAAAGACTTAATCGCCTGAGTTAAGGCTTCGATAGTTTGCTCGTTTGTTCCCTTTACCCAAGCATCTTTGACGGTAAGGGGAGGTAGTTTTTTAAACTTAACGGCATAAGTAGGATCGCTCTGAACTAACTTGACAATTTCAACTCGTTCCAAACCTTCAACAATCAGTTGAACTAGACCCATTGGTAAGGGCATCATTTTATGAATGACCGCCAGAGTTGCTATCGGGTAAATTTCTGACAAACTTTCAATTTCAGGAGGTCGAGATTCAACTCGATCGCTGGCTTGGTTCCTCTTTTCCAATTTGGATAATTTCTGTAGTGCTTGGGGACGAATTGCTGCTAAGATTAACTGTTTATTTTCCGTCATTGCAGCCGACTCGGCTACAGCGATCGAGCGAGGTTTACCTGCTACTATTGGTAGCGTAGTTCCTGGTAATAAAACCACATCACGGAGGGGAAGTAGCAAGCTGGTTTCTATTTTATTGTGCCTATTTAAAAACAGAGAAGTGGCATACGTCATAAAACCTCCAAGTGTCGATCGAGTTTGAGAAAGCTGGGTGCTGTTTTGGCATTGCGTTTATTGGCTTTCTAATACTAAAATTAACTAAAAAATTTGAGTATCTTGTGAGATAGCTAGTTTTGCTTTAATTGCGGAAAAATTATTGGCAGGAATTACGGTCGATTACATAAACTTGGAAAGCCCAATTAAGTACCGACTCCGAACAGACGATTGCCTGCATATATTGCCGAGAGCGTAGCGATAGCTTTAGATATTTATATTTGACTTGGTAAAAATAGTAACAAAGTTTTTGTCCTGTACTAAGCAAATTAGTAATGATTTTTCAGATATTCTCTTTTAAAAACAAAACCGCCTATGAGTGCGGTTTATTTGTCGGCAGTCATACGACTACCCCCAGGCTGTGCCTACTAACAACATTATTAGCAAACATAAAATTATGAAATTATGCAAATATCCAAACAATTTATCTACAACTCGGAACAGCGATCGCTTTCTGATTGTATCTGTAATACCTCGATAATTATGCTATTCTCTAATATAAGGACAACAAATATGTTGTGTTTATCCATAAGTTAAGAAATTAATATGCTGCCCCCATTCAATGAAATGGGCTACCTTCCACCTGGTATTTATGAAGTAACTTGGACTGAATTTGGCGATCCGAAGGCTACGCGGAGCGTAATCGCTTTGGCTTTAATTCTCATAGACAAAATATGCTGGCAGGTTTGCAAATGGCTCTTCTACTTTTGGCTCAAGCAAATTGTCAAAGAGTTTATCTTGGTGGGAGTTTCGTTAGTAGCAAACAATATCCTAATGACTTTGATGGTTGCTATGACGATATGAACATTGATTACGATCTTCTCGATCCCATATTTGATGAAGAGCTTACCGCTCAACAAGAGAGATTTGGTGGAGAATTACTTGGCGATCCTGTATTTCAGGGCTTTTTGCAGACCGATCGAGATGGAGTATCCAGAGGAATTATCGCCATAGACCCTAGAGAATTTCTTGAATAAGAGGAAATTACCAATGATTCAAAACGAACATCAGTATAAAGTAACTCAAAATAAACTCAAAGACTTGGAACAAGCATTAGTCGAACTGGAAGCAACTAAAGAGACTTTACATCCGCGACAGTTTTCATCTAGAAAAAAAGGCTTGCAGTTAAAAATTGACAGTTTAAGTCAAGAAATTGAAGAATATAATGGTTTAAAACAACAAGCATTAATTAAAATTTCCTCAATTCAAGATTTACCAATAGCATTAATCAAAGCTCGAATTGCTTTGGGAATGACTCAAAAAGAACTCGCTGAAAAAATGGGAGTGAAAGAGCAACAAGTTCAAAGAGATGAGGCGAATCAATATAGCTCTGCTGGATTTCATCGAATAGCCGAAGTTGCTAAAGCACTTAATATTAAAATTCAAGAAACTAATCTTTTATTAAAGTTTTAACTGAAGAAACAACCAGGGCTATTTCATTCTAAATGGTAAGATGATCGTGCTAAATTAAAGAGACTTAATTGAATATGTCCTAAATCGCCATCCTAGAGGTATTTGCTGGTCTACCAGACCGCAGAAGAAAACAAGGAAATTCTGTCCGTCAGATGGAAGAAGCACTAGGACAAATATTGATTCAATCCCGACATACTCTTAAAGA
>JASJDX010000231.1 GCA_030064975.1 Pleurocapsa sp. MO_192.B19 | reverse complement strand
TTATTCTATTTTCATCCCTGGGTTGTGAACTCTAGTTCATGGTATCTCTTGCATAAATACAAAATATCGGGATTTCTAAGATTACTATTAATTCTCTAAGTTTTATGTTTTCAAAGGCATTTAGACGTTGGTAAAAATGATTCGTGCCAGAAATATATTGTGCCTGATACTAACCAAATAAAAATATAAGCTGTTGTCAAAAATCCTTAATTTTCTCTTTACCTAAATTAGATATTCTTGAATATTAAGAAACCCTTTTAAAAATATCTCAGGTAAAATTTAATGATTTCTAGGACTAAACAAAAATTCTTATTGGCAGTAGCATCTACTTTATCTTTAGGAGTTATTGCTCAAAATATTGATATTTCTAGCAACGCTAATATTTCTACACCAGTTGCTAATGCTCAAGATGCCAGCTTAGAAGCTAGCTTATCTGGTGCTGGTGCATCTTTTCCCGCACCTTTATATCAACGTTGGTTTTCAGAATACAATAAACTCAATCCTGGAGTTCAAGTCAGCTATCAGTCTGTTGGTAGTGGTGCTGGTGTAGAACAGTATCTTCAAGGTACAGTAGACTTTGGTGCTTCTGATGCACCTTTAAACGAAGAAGAGCGTGCAACTTTTGAAGAAACTTACGGCAAACCTCCCATACAAATACCCATGACTGCTGGTAGTGTGGTTTTTGCTTACAATTTACCTGGAGTAGATAATTTAGAATTACCCCGCGATGTCTACTGTGGCATTGTTAATGGAGAAATCAGCAACTGGAGCGATCCAGCGATCGCAGAAGCTAATCCTAATGCTAGTTTACCCGATACTCCTATTAGCTGGATACATCGTTCTGACGGTAGCGGAACTACTTTCTTATTTACCAATCATATCTCCACAGCTTGTCCCAACTGGCAAGGAGGGGCATCTAAAACTGTAGAATGGCCTACAGGTATTGGTGCCAAAGGTAACGAAGGGATTACGGCCCAAGTATCACAGACTGAAGGGGGAATTGGCTATATAGAATATGCTTATGCTAAAGAAAATGGTATTTCCGCCGCAGCCATAGAAAACCAATCGGGTAATATAATTACACCTTCTACTGAAGCAGCATCTCTAGTATTTGCTGGAGAATCAATTCCCGAAGATTTTGCTCTGACCGTACCCGATCCTGCCAATCCCGAAGCTTATCCGATTGCAGGTTTGACTTGGTTGTTACTATACCCCGAATACGACGATTCTAGTAAAGCACAAGCTTTGCAGAGTGTTATTGACTGGGCTTTAAACAGTGGAGATGAATACGCTCAAGAGTTGGGCTATATTCCTCTTCCCGAAGATGTAGAACAAAGAGCTATGCAAACCGTGCAACAAGAAGTTGTTGCTAATCAGTAATAAACTCAATGGGGTCAAACTAGCCGACATTATCTTCGAGCTTTTTTACCCCTGATTGAATCATTTAATTACTTTCTTTCAACAAAATTTTGTCAATTCGATATTAAGACATATCACATATTCAACATTTCAGAACACATTTTTTCAAACTGTATCTGGCCGTAGAAGTGTATCAAGTGTCATTAACCAATTAATTTTTAACAATTTATTGTGAAACATAAAGGCGTAGTTTATCTAACTGCGGCTTTTTTTTTATCGCCAAATATCTAACTTTTAATTGATTTAATCCCATTCGATATATCATTTGAAGACTCTAACTGGGATAACTGGTTTAAGCAATGGGTTGGAATAGACTTGATTTGGGCGATCGCATCTGGTATTGTCATAGGTATTATTGTTGCCAAGGCTGTAGTCTGGATCGATCGCACTTTACAAAAGCGTCGTCCAGCAGACGATGCAAATTTCCTGGATTACTTTTACAGTAGTGGTATTATCTGTAATCGTTCATGGTGTTAGTGCTTCACCGTTAATGAGTTGGTACGAAAAAGCCAAAGCATAAAACAATTTACCTTGAATTAGTAATACTGAATGTTTATTCATATTCCAGCTAAATATATAACTGTTGATCGCCAACGGAGATTAAGTTTTGAAGGACAAGCTTATCCTTCTGTTAGTACAATTTTAGCTGCTACTAAACCCGAAAAAGACCGTTTAGCTTTACAAAGATGGCGTAAACGAGTTGGTGTAAAACAAGCTCAAAAAATTAGCACTGAAGCTTGTCGTCGTGGTACTTCTGTACATACGGCAATTAACTATTTTCTCCGTGGTCAAGATTTACCTGATGATGTGGAAGATAATCTCTACTGGCATTCAATTAAACCTATTTTAGAATCTGTCTCTAAAGTTCATTTAGTAGAATCAGCAGTTTATCATGCTGAACATCAGTACGCAGGACGTTTTGACTGTCTGGGAGAGTGGTCAGGAAAACTCTGTGTCTTTGATTGGAAAACTGCCTCTAAACCGAAAAAGAGGGAATGGATTACGGATTATTGTTTGCAACTTACCGCCTATACTGCGGCGATTAATCACTTGTATAATGTTCAAATAAATCAAGGCATAATTGCGATCGCTTTAAATAATCAGCCAGCCCAACTCTTTCATCTCAACACCCAAGATTTAAGTGATTATTGGCAGCAATTTCTAGTTAGACTACGTCTTTGGAAACAGCAACAGCATTAGATGAATTAGTTTAGTTAAGAACTAGTAAGTCGCAAAGGAACGCCACGCACCAAGACAGCAAGTACTAAAACTAAACTTTATCTTGTTTCAGTACATTTTGACGTGCGAAAAGTGGGTTATAGATGCCTTAATTCCTGATTATCTCGTTGTTTATCTCCCATAGTTCGAGGTTGATCTCGCATAGTTCGAGGAAAAAATCATAACTTTGCGCCTCCTAACTCCGAATTCCGAACTCATTACTTGTCACCCCGTCAGGAGTCAGGAGTTGTTAGATATCATTATTAATAGGGGTAAATTAGCAGGATTTAGAATTGCGATGGTTTTAAGTAAGCTTTTTTCAAGCACTAAAGATAAGTGGCAGCCAATTATCAAGCAGCTAGAAGATATAGTTGGTAAAAATGGGGTAGTACGTCGTAAGGAAGAGTTGTTAACCTATGAATGTGATGGTTTAGCTAGTTATCGTCAACGTCCAGCTTTAGTAGTGTTACCTCGCACCACAGAAGAGGTAGCAGCAGCAGTTAAAATTTGCCACGATAAGGATTTGCCTTGGGTGGCTAGAGGTGCAGGTACAGGTTTATCTGGGGGGGCATTACCCACCGAAGACTGTGTGTTAATTGTCACGGCTAGAATGAATCGCATTCTACATCAAGATTTAGATAATCATTGCATTACAGTACAGCCAGGAGTAATTAACAATTGGGTAACTCAGGCGGTTAGCGGTGCAGGTTTTTATTATGCTCCCGATCCTTCAAGTCAGATTATCTGTTCTATTGGTGGCAATGTAGCAGAGAATTCTGGTGGAGTTCACTGTCTTAAATATGGTGTAACGACTAATCATGTCTTGGGCTTAAAATTAGTGACTACCGATGGCTCAATCGTTGACGTTGGAGGCCTAGTTCCTGAAATGCCTGGATATGACTTAACAGGATTGTTTGTTGGTTCAGAAGGAACACTAGGCATCGCTACTGAGGTTACGCTTCGTATTCTTAAACGTCCTGAATCAGTATGTGTTGTGTTAGCTAACTTTCCTACCATAGAAGATTCTGGCGCAGCCGTAGCAGATATTATCAGCGCAGGTATTATTCCTGCGGGGATGGAGATTATGGACAATCTGAGCATCAATGCGGTAGAGGATATTGTGGCTACGGGTTGTTATGCTCGCGATGCGGGTGCAGTACTTCTAGTAGAATTAGATGGCTTAAAGGTAGAGGTTAAAGCCTATAAACAAAAAGTCGAAACATTTTGTCGGCAGAATAATGCCACTGGTATTACCACTGCTAATGATATTGATACTCGTCTCAAACTCTGGAAAGGAAGAAAAGCCGCTTTTGCTGCTGCTGGGCATATAAGTCCCGACTATTTTGTGCAGGATGGAGTAATTCCCCGTACTAAGTTAGCAGAAGTGTTAAAACAAATCAATGCCTTAGGCGATCGCTATGGCTATAAAATTGCTAATGTCTTTCATGCTGGAGATGGCAACCTACATCCTTTAATTCTCTATGATAATTCTGTACCTGGAGCATTTGAAACAGTAGAAGAAATTGGAGGTGAAATTCTCAAACTCTGTGTTGATGCTGGAGGAAGCCTATCGGGGGAACATGGTATCGGTGCTGATAAAAATTGCTATATGCCCTATATGTTTAATTCAGTCGATCTTGAAACCATGCAGTATGTTCGCACTGCTCTCAATACAAAGGGACTAGCCAACCCAGGCAAAATCTTTCCTACTCCTCGCAGTTGCGGAGAAGCAGCTAATGCCCAGAAAATGAAACAGTTTAAAAATACAGAACTTTACTAGTTAACCTGAGTTGGGGTTAGACAGATGGTTTTAATTGAATACGGTCAACGACCATTGCCAGCTAAAAAACACTAGCATTCCGCAAACAATAGTAGCGAGAAGATTTTGAGTCTGCCAGCCGACTAGCATAGCTGCGATCGCGCCTACTAACTTGGCATTAGTATAACTGAGCAAAATTTTATCTCCAGTTGGCATTAAGATCGCAGGAACAACAATTGCTGTAAGAATAGCAGGAGGAAGATATTTTAGTGCTTCAATTAGTTGAGAGGGAAGTCTAATTTGACTACTAAAAGCAAAGAGAGGATAGCGAATAAGAAATGTAACTAATGCCATCGCTCCAATTAGATAAAATTCTTGTTTAGACATTATCCTGGTGTTTATTCATTTTGTTAGTAAATATACCAGCCATAATTGCTGCTGTGGTGGCAACAATTAAACCTGACTGATGAGGCAAATTCTGAGTCAATAAAGCCATGATTCCTGAGACAATGACGGTTACAACCATTGGTTTGTTTTTGAGATAAGGCATAACCATACCGATAAAAGTAACTGACATGGCAAAATCTAAACCCCAACTAGTAGCGTCTGGAATAAGATAACCCAGGGTTAAACCAATTACCGTACAAATCTGCCAATTAATGTACATAAATATAGCTGCCCCCAGGTAATACCAATGCTTATAGGTAGAGCGATGCCTACGGCTAGCTTCGCAATCGCCTTGATTATAACGATGAATTGCCACAGCAAATACTTCATCAGTTAGCCAAAATCCTAAAACAAGCTTCCAAATCGGCGACAATCGTTTAACGTGAGTAACTAAGCTAAGTGAATAAAGTAAATGACGCAAATTAACCACAAAAGTAGTCAAGATAATGATCGGTAAAGCTTTCCCCGTAGCTAATAAACCCAAAGCAATAAACTGAGCCGAGCCAGCAAAGACTAAAGCAGACATAGCGATCGCTCCAGCCAAAAATAAACCGCTACTGTGAGCCAGAGTGCCAAAAATAATGCCAAAGGGAATTGCTCCAATAACTAAAGGCAAAATAGCTTTTGCCCCTGCAACAAATTCTGTTGACGGTGAATAGCGCTCGACTTGGCTATGACTCAATTGTTTTGCCCCTTAATGAATAGAGATTGTGTTTAAAGGGTAGAGGAACCAAGAATTTTTTTCTTGTACATTTTTGCAGTCTTAGAAACTGTTGGCGAAGTAAATCTTAAAAACCAAATTTATGTCAAGCAAGAGTTACAGCTTTAAAAATCTGCTCATTGAAATTTCCATGATGGACATGAGATTCAAAACCTCGATAAACAATAGCGGGTTTTCCTTCAGCGTGTAATCGATATTCACTATCCAAATTAATTACCGAAGGTTTAGGAGTAACAACTGCAATATCGGTAAATGCCCACCACAAACCACAATATTTAGCTGCTTCCCAGTATCCTCGCAATTTAGAGCAGTCGATTCCCAGAGCAGAATAAAAAGAAGCAGCAGCAAGATGATAGATATCGTGCATCCCATGTACTTCAGCGTCGTCTACATCTTCAAAATCTCCTAACCTGGTTAAATATTTTTCTTCTCCCCATAAATTGTGTAAGTAAAGTCGAAGATGGTAATCAACAAAATCGGAGAGAAAACATTGTGATGTCCAGTGTAAATATTTACAGTTAATAACTTTGTTAAAATTATGCTCAAATTTACTACTAATATTAGGATGAACACAATTATATATATTGTTTAGTACATCATCCCAATAAGTATATTCAGGAATCACAGAAAAGTATTTTGGCTTATTTAGTTCATGTAAATTTTCTAAGATCCAAATTGCTGCATCTAAAGGATTGTCAAACCATACTATTTGTTTAGGTTGACTACCTTGGGCAATTTTATAAGTTAAATTTATTGCTGCTTCTGCTTTTTCTTGATTTACAGGTGAAGTGTCAAAAGCAATTTTAATCCACTCATCTCTAATTACTGACATAAGTGTTTCTTGTTCGGCAGTTAGCCTATTAATATTAATCCTAGTCATCAAAGTTTTCAGTTGTGGGAATAAAGGAACTACGCTTAACCAAGTAACTAGTGATTGTCTAAACGCTATATTATACTTCAAGTTTGCTCTGAGTTAGCTTCTTAATATTAAATTCGCTATTAGCTTTTACTTCTTCTAAACTTACTTCTTTCTTTGTCGATGAGAGTAAACCAGAAGGCATAACCCTTTACATCTGCTTTTTTTCTGTAGTTTTGAGAATCAGCGATCGCTTACCTTCAATTGACTTAACAGAAGTACAAACTTTCTCAGAATTAAGTAAACTCGTATACAAGTAGTTTGTTATCTTAACCAAAATTAATGCAATTAAGTTCTAATCCAACTTCTTCGATTCCCAAAGCCTTGCTCTTAATTGCTCCTTTCTTCCTCTGGGGAACAGCCATGGTAGCAATGAAAGGAGTTATTTCTTACACAACACCTTTTTTTATGGCGGGGGTACGGTTAGTACCAGCGGGAATTTTGGTCTTGTTAGCGGCAGCTATCTTCAAGCTACCCCAACCAAAAACTTGGCAAGCTTGGTTATGGATTATTTCTTTTGCTTTAGTTGACGCAGCAATGTTTCAAGGATTTTTAGCACAGGGAATTGTCAAAACAGGGGCTGGTTTAGGTTCTGTGATGATTGATTCTCAACCCTTGGCAGTTGCGGTACTATCTAGTTTTTTATTTGGTGAGGTGATCGGCTTTTGGGGTTGGTTAGGACTAAGTTTTGGAGTTTTGGGTATTAGTTTAATTGGTTTACCAGACCACTGGATATATAGTGTGCTACACGGCAACTTAGAAGCAGTTGAACTAAACTGGCTGGGCTTATTTAATAATGGGGAATGGTTAATGTTACTGGCTTCCTTATCAATGGCGGTAGGAACGGTAATGATCCCATTTGTTAGTCGTTATAGCGATCCTGTAGTGGCTACAGGTTGGCATATGATCCTGGGGGGATTACCTTTATTTGGTTTATCTTACTTGCAAGAATCGCAACAGTGGATTGATATTACTGTAGAAGGTTGGCTAGCATTGACATATGCGACGGTATTTGGTAGCGCGATCGCCTATGGAATCTTTTTTTATCTAGCTTCTAAAGGTAATCTAACTAGTCTTAGTGCTTTAACCTTCCTAACTCCGATCTTTGCTTTATTATTTGGTACAATCATTCTCTCCGAAGTCTTGACTACTATACAATCTTTTGGCGTATGCTTGACAATCATCAGTATTTATCTAATTAATCAGCGCGATCGCCTAACCGAAAAATTTAAATCGTCTACTAATCTGGAAGAAGCAGTACCAACTAAGCTTAGTAAATCAGAAACAATTACCGAAGAAATAGCGATTGAAGATTAGATTGACAGTCCTTCGTCCTTAAAAGAATAAACTATTGGAGATGTGCCAAAGTAGGATGCTCCCCTCACAAGTTCCTCAACTTGTTTGTTTATAGTCGACATCAACGGAGGTATTTTAAATGATCGACAAAATTTTGGTTGCAGTAGAGCGTTCGCCAAGGAATAAATCTGTCTTTGATTCTGCGGTATCTTTGGCTAAAAATACAGGTGCAACCTTAATGCTGCTGCACATTTTATATGAGGGTAAAGAAGGATATCCTATGATTCCTACCTATACCTATTATCCAATTGTGGATGATTATGACTATGACTTATATCGGAAAAAATTAGCAGAGTATAAACAATGGGGAATTAGTTTCTTGCAGGAACTAAAAAGGCAAGCCATAGAAACAGGAGTAAACACTGAATATACTCAACTGATTGGGAATCCAGGACAAACAATTTGTGAACTTGCTGATACTTGGAAAGCTGATTTGATTATAGTTGGTAGTCGGGGACTCAAGGGTTTGAAAGAAATGTTTCTTGGCAGTGTCAGTAACTATGTAACTCATCATGCACCCTGCTCAGTTTTGATTGTGCGTACTGCCACAGATAATCGCTCAAATTTAGATTCCATTACTTCTAAAAGAAAACTGACAACTATAGAGTAATTAAACTTTGCCTCGTTTTTATCTTGAATCAAAAGTGGGTAAAATGCAAAATTGGTAATAATACTGAGTAATCGTTCTAATTGCCGACAGTGTAATTATTCTTTACTCCTATTAAAGTTGTTCGAGTCTGTTGAGAAAGTAAATCGCACACTTCTCGATCTGTCGTTTGGCTGAAGTCCTCGTACCATTTGCTCACTGCATCAAAAAATTTTGGTTTAATTAAGCAAATAATATCATCTACCTCAGTTGCTAATTGTTCGATTGCAGGTAAGGAGGCAACGGGAGTAGCAATAATAATTTTTTCTGGCTCACATTGACACAAAACAGTTACCGCAGCGTGCATAGTTAGACCTGTAGCAATACCATCATCAGCAATGATAATAGTACGATTGTGAATTTCGAGCATAGGTCGAGAGTTTCTGTAGAAGCGATCGCGCCATTTTAATTCAGCTTTTTCTTTTGCAGCGATCGCGCTAATTTGTTCTGAATTAACTCCATAAAGTTGAGCTATATTTTCATCAATAATAGTGATATTGCCACTGTCGTTACGCATCAATGGGTTTTCAGCCTTAGCCAAGCACAGTCCTAGACTTATCGCCCCCATTGCCGTTTCTGAACAATTAGGTAAACCCAGTTTTCTGACAAGACAAACATCCAAGGGAAGATTTAAATTTTTAGCAATTTCGTAAGCCACTGGTACCCCACCACGAGGTAGTCCCAACACTATTTTTTGGGGATTATTAGCATAAGCGGCAAGTTGTTTTGCCAACCTTCGTCCTGCTTCTCTTCTATCTGTAAAAACTGAGTTCATTGTGTTTACCTACAAATATGTCTCATGGAGATTTTTGAGAGATTTTCTTAGCTCTAAGCATGAACCATTAAATTTCCTATAAATCTTGAAATATTGACCGCATTTCACGCTCAGCGCAGATACCGTCGTCTTTATCCCCATGTTCGGGCAAGCGGCTGAGTCCCGTCAAGTCCCAACAGTGCGATTCTATATGCTGAGGAAACCTCAGCATATCTCGCACTCAAACTAAGCGGGATAAACGGGATGCCTACGGCACAGCTGTCGCCAATCGAGGTAATCTGTGACTATAGGGTTAGCAATGTTTAAAAAAATATGCTTTTCAACTTTTAAAGTTAGATCGAGAACTTGAGGATGTTGTGAGTAGTGTTACGTTTATTCTGCTTAATTGACTGCGGAAGGCGGAGTACCGTTCACCGTTGACCTATGGTTTATACTGGCTAATCTTTGATTGCGGCAAGATAATCTTTGACAGAAGATAACTGCCATCTAGATTGACCCAGAATCTGTAAAACTTGTTGATGATACTGTAATAGGCTGGGACGATGACCAACACTGACAATAGTGGTTTTTGACTGCTGCAACAGTTGGTAAAGTCGTTTTTCATTATGTACGTCTAATGCAGAAGTAGCTTCGTCTAAAATTGCATAGTTAGGTTTTGACAGCAGTAATCTCGCAAAAGCTAGGCGTTGTTGTTCTCCTAAAGATAAGACATCCGACCAACTCAACTCTACGTCTAACCCTCCTACCTTATCGGACAAGTCCGCTAGATTGACCTGCTGCAAAACCTGGTATAGCTGTTTATCGGCGATCTGGCTACTGGTATTGGGGTAAAGTAATTGCTGTCGTAGCGTACCCAGAATCATGTATGGTTTCTGGGGTAAAAACAGCATTGAATCCGATCGCGGTCTAATAACTTGCCCTGTACCTTTATTCCATAATCCAGCGATCGCTCTTAGTAAAGAGCTTTTACCTATGCCACTTTCACCGACAATTGCTAAACTCTGACCAGCTCCGATTTCTACGGAAAGATCTTCTACTAATGTTTGTTGATAATTGGGGGTCAGTAATGTAACTCTTTCTAGTGCTAAACGAGAGTCGTATGTAGAATCAATAGTAGTTTGTCCAGGTTTTAGTTTTTGCCCTTGAGTTAATTCGGTTAAGGTTTCGTCAAAAGCAGCAATACGATTTATTCCTGCGGCAAAAGCGGTTAATAGATCGAACTGGGCGATAATGACAGACAACGCTCCAAATATTTGGAAAAAAGCAACGCTAGCTTGGCTAATAGCCCCAAAATCGATGTCTCCTGCCAGATAAATTGGAGCCACAACCAAATAAGGCAAAATTCGTACAAAATAGCTGTGTCCTGTAGTAAAAAAATCTAAGTTACGTTGCCAACCAATTAAAAGATGATAGTTCCTTAACGCTTGGGCAAATCTCTTTCCCACGCTGGTTAGTTCTTGTTCTTCTCCACCATAAAAGGCGATCGACTCGGCGTTGTCTCGCAGATGCACTAAACCGTAACGAAAGTCTGCTTCTCGCCGTAGTTGATTATAGTTTAGTCCAATTAATCTTTTCCCGATCAATACAGTCATCACCGTACCAAATAAAGCATAAGCAATTAATACTAAAGATAAGCTACTAGAAATTGCCCAAAGAACCCCCACGAACGAAACAAGAGTAATGACTGAATCTAAAATAACCAGTAGAAACCTGAGGCTGGTACTGGTAAAAGATCTAATATCTTCTGCAATACGCTGGTCGGGATTGTCTATCTGCTTTTGGGCATTAATTTGGTAATAAGAGCGATTTTGCAGGTATCGCTCTAAAAAATTGTCCGTCAGCCACTCTCGCCAGTAAACTCCCAGTAATTGTTGACAATAGCGATAAATTACGACCACAGGTGTACCAATGGCAAAGACCGCGCCAAATACTCCTAAAAACAGCCAGAACGTGGATACATCTTTATCTACTAAAGCCGTTTCAATAAAACGTATCACATAAGACAAAATAACGTTCAAGCCGCTAACCATAATTGAAAACAACAGCAGCAAAGCAAGCAAACTCCATTGTTTTTCCCGTCCTTTCAATCGTCGAAACTGCCAAGCAAAGATTGAAGCTGGAATAATTAAAGCCAAAGCAATTCCAATTTGATAAGTAGAGGATGAGAACGCTTTTTCTGTAGTTTTAACTAAACCCGAAGCAACTTGCTGAGTAAATTCTGGGGAGATTTGCTGTCCTAACCAAATGACACCAGCGATCGCTATAAATAAAGCAGCAAATAAAAACACCAGCAGCATCAGCAGCATGAAAAATAAAATTCCTGCTTTTGTTTTGCTTGGATACCAGTATGGTAAAGCCACTTCTACAAAACGCTGCCAAAGACGGCGATCAATCTTGTTAATCTTGTTAATTTGAGGTGTCGTTTCTATCATTAAATTTAATTAGAGCAAAAATATTTGTTAGATGCAGTTTTATTATGTCAAAACTCGATCTAAACAATTAAACTTGAAGCAAGTTAAACTTGAAACAATTGCATTACGATATATAACAGCAACTTAATACAGCAACTTAATGTATTGTGTTAACTGAAGATCTAGCCAACAAATTTAACGCTATCAAGACAATAGCATCGTCTTCATTTCAAGATGTCATCCAAAAATCAACCTCTTTAGATAATTATCTGTTGGATAGCATGAGTAACTCTGTAACTTCTTATTTAGATGCTTGGCTGGTAAATCATCCTGTTATCTATTGGCTAGTTAATCATCCTGTCATTAGCTTGTTGAGTATCTTAATAACAGTAATTTTAATCGTTAGGTTATTGGTAACGATTTATCGAGCGATCGCCAATATGATAGATCGGATGTGGCTATGGATTCTGCAATCTCCTTTGTCACTACTCAAATTTCTATTTGGTTGGGAAGTTAAATCTAAGACTGTTTCCCCTAACACGACAATTACTAACTACGAAGTGACCAATAACCCTGAACAGCTACAGGAAATTATGACTCGTTTAGACAAAATACAACAGCAGCAGCAACAGATACTACAAGACATTGCTGAACTAAAGCGACAATCTCCAATTATTAATCCCAAGCAGATTAAATTAGCTGCGCCACAAGTAATAAGCAAGCAATAAGTAATAGGTAATAAGTTCAAAACTAATTTTGCCCTGTTTAATCTCAGCGCAGTAGCAAACTTGAGATAATATGCTCCTGTCCCAATAACCAGTTAAGAGCAAATTCAGTCGATGTAGATTGTTTCCTGATGCGATCTCGCTCCGCGAGGTGGCAGAGCCAATCGCTTTAGCTACGGGTCGTGTAATCGCCTTTTTTTCTGTCAATCTGGAGCAAAATTCTTTGATCTACATTTTTATCTCAATTTTGTTTTTTCTGTTCCAGGTTTGTCACTTTTGTCAGCTTAATATAAACAAAGT
>JASJDX010000230.1 GCA_030064975.1 Pleurocapsa sp. MO_192.B19 | reverse complement strand
TTTATTCAAAGACCAGAAGGAAATATTTTAATTGACTCGCCTCGATTTACGCCACCTTTAGTCAAACGTCTAGAAAAGTTAGGTGGCATTAAATATTTGTATCTTACTCATCGGGATGATGTTGCCGATCATCAGAAGTTTCAGCAACATTTTAATTGCGAGCGCATTTTACATCTAGATGATATTCAAGAGTCTACCCAAGAAGTTGAAATAAAACTATCTGGGACAGAAGCAGTAGAGTTAACCTCGGATATCGTGATTATTCCTGTTCCAGGACATAGCAAGGGACATACGGTTTTACTATATAAAAACAAATTTTTGTTCACAGGAGATCATCTAGCTTGGTCGCCCTATCTTAATCATCTTTATGCCTTTTATCGTTTTTGCGGGTATTCCTGGTCAGAACAAATTAAATCAATGGAAAAATTAGCTAATTACTCTTTTGAATGGGTCTTACCTGGTCATGGTCGTCGTTACCATGGCGATGTTAATACTACTAAAGAACAAATGCAGCATTGTCTCAGTTGGATGAAACAACAATCATAATTTTTTTAATATTTATGATTTAATATTTATGATTTAATATTAGCGATATTTTTTGCTTAGATTTACCTGACTTCTAAGTCTGCTTTAAATTAAATTTAATAAATACCAAAATGCTACTAATCAAAAATCCAATAATAAATCCAAAGAGATGACTATGAAAACTGACCTGAGGAATCAAATTGTCAAAAATAAATTGCATGACAACAATTAAAATAACCCGTTGTAGCCTACGTTTAGCACCAAGAGACTCCCTTTTTCGTAGCCAAACTTGTAAAGAAATTGCTAAAATAGCGCCTATTAAGCCCATTATCGCAGCGGAAGCTCCAACAAGAAAAACATTATCCATCTCTAACTTATAGGCTAATAGGGAAAAAGATAACATTGAGCCAATACCACTAAAAAGGTAGATTGTCAAGTAAGATTTAGCTCCTAAACTTAACTCAATCAATCGCCCAATAAAAAAAAGACAAACCATATTAGTGGCTAGATGCAATGAACCATAATGAAGAAAGTTAGCACCAATTAATCGCCACCACTCACCTGCCCAAACTTTTTCGGGAATTAAAGCACCTAAACGCTCTAGAGCAACAAAATTTTGACTTCCACCTAATTTTATTTCCAATACATATATCAGTAGATTAAGAGCAATCAATATATATGTAGTGTAAGCAGTTTTATGATAGCTATTCTTCATTAAGAATATTTGAGATAAACATAATCAACAGCCTTTGTAATTGAAGTTTAAGAGAGCATTTCGAGAAATTAATAATCTCTTCAAAACGTTAAAATTGACAACGTAATTATCATAACGTTTTGTCTTGTCTGAGTAAGATAAACACAATACTTTTATTAGAGTTGCTGCTAAATGGTAAATTAATAGCTATTGCTTTTGACCGTAAACAATAATTCAAGTAGCTACCATGACTAAACAGCACCACATTACTTTACTTCCTGGGGATGGCATTGGTCCCGAAATTATGTCAGTAGCGGTAGAAGTACTTAAGGCGATCGCTAGTAAACACGACCAAGAGTTTACCTTTACCGAAGCCTTGATTGGTGGTGCGGCGATCGATGAGACAGGAGAACCTTTACCCGCAGAAACTTTAGAAGCTTGTCGAAAAAGTGATGCTGTTTTGTTAGCTGCAATTGGCGGCTACAAATGGGATAATTTACCCCGCCAGCAACGTCCTGAAACTGGACTATTGGGAATGCGGGCGGGACTTGGGCTATTTGCTAATCTTAGACCTGCAACTATTTTGCCTCAGCTAATTGATGCTTCTTCTCTCAAGCGAGAAGTAGTAGAAGGAGTAGACATCATGGTAGTACGAGAGCTTACGGGGGGGATTTACTTCGGACAGCCCAAAGGCATTTTTGAAACTGAGACAGGAGAGCAACGAGGTGTTAACACTATGGCTTATAGTGTTGGCGAAATAGACCGCATTGCCAAGGTGGGTTTTGAAACTGCCCAAAAACGTGGGGGTAAGTTATGCTCGGTAGATAAAGCTAATGTACTAGATGTCTCCCAACTATGGCGCGATCGCGTTACAGCTATAGCCCAGGATTATAGTGACGTAGAATTGAGTCATTTATATGTAGATAATGCGGCGATGCAGTTAGTCCGTGCTCCCAAACAATTTGATACTATTGTTACAGGTAATTTATTTGGCGATATTCTTTCTGATGCTGCAGCAATGCTTACTGGCAGTATTGGTATGTTGCCTTCGGCTAGTTTAGGCACAGATGGTCCTGGAGTATTTGAGCCTGTACATGGTTCTGCACCCGATATTGCGGGACAAGATAAAGCTAATCCTTTGGCACAAGTTCTTAGTGTAGCGATGATGTTGCGTTATGGCTTAGATGAACCTGATGTTGCTAGTGAAATTGAAACGGTAGTTAACCAAGTCTTGGATCGGGGATATCGTACAGGAGATATTATGTCACCTGGAATGAAGGCTGTTGGCTGCAAGGAGATGGGAGAAGTTTTAATTAAATTGATAATGGATAATGGATAATTGGGAATTATGGGGAATTATTGCTCGATTTATTTCCCCTAATATAAAAATAATCTTGGTATTTTTTACTAAGTGAGATTACGTCCAACATAAATTTATGGATTATTAAAAATCAGTAATTAATCTGAACTTTTTTAAAATCATACAAGATACTATTGCAGGCACAATCTGATTTTATTGCAACTAAATAAATGCAATTTTGAGATCAAATTGCAAATCAAATTATTATGTCATTCATATTTTTTATATGATTGACTTTTTTTGTATGAAGATATTTTGCTCGAACTAAGAGCAAAAAACCAAGAGCTAATAGCTTTTTGGTAAAAGAAAACAAAAAACAATTCAGTTTTTACTGCATAAATAATAGCTATTTAAAGATAATTGCTTATCTCATTAAATTTTTATGGAAACACAAAATACCAACTCCTTGGAAGATTTACCCATACTTCAAGGTACAGCGACAGTAGAGCTGATAGTAAACAACTCGTCCATACTGATTGAAGTTAATGGGAGTGAGGCCCCAATAACGGCAGGTAATTTCGTCGATTTGGTGGAACGTGGAGTATATGACAATGTTCCTTTTCACCGTGTTATCAGAGAACCAGAACCTTTTGTTGTACAAGGAGGCGATCCCCAAGGAAAAGACCCCAATTTTCCAATTGATCGTCTTGGTACTGGTGGCTTCATTGACCCAGAAACAGGTTTAGAACGGAATATTCCCTTAGAAATAAAATTGACAGGAGATGATGAACCTACCTATAGCCAAGCTGGACTACTTGGTGATTCAGTAGTTTTACAACACGAACCAGGTGCAATAGCAATGGCGAGAAGTAATCAGCCTGACTCAGCTTCTTCTCAATTTTATTTTGCCTTGGATGAACTAGACTTTCTTGATGGTAACTATGCCGTTTTTGGTCAAGTTACAGAAGGCTTTGATGTGGTGAACGAGATTGAGCAGGGCGATCGCATTGAAGATGCAGAGGTGATCTCAGGTTTAGATAATTTAATTTTGAATAATGACGACATAGATGAAGAGAATTACTCCGTCTATCGTTTTTTAAATACCGATACAGGAGCGCATTTCTATACTGTTTCCGAAGTAGAAAGAGAAAATATTCTGACTAATCTGCCAAATTTTAATTCTGAAGGTATTGCTTTTTCAGCCACTCCTCAAGTTGATAACGATCTTCTAACTGGAGTTACACCTGTCTATCGTATGCTCAACAGAGACACAGGAGTACACTTGTACACTATTTATGAAGAAGAAAGAGAAAATATTCTCGAAAATCTACCTAATTACAACGATGAAGGGATTGCTTATTACGCTTACGAAACTCCCCAGGAGGGAGCGATTCCTTTGTATCGTTATTTAAATACTGATACAGCAGCACACTTTTATACCTCTGCCGTCGGCGAAAAAGAGTTTGTAGATGCGAATCTATCTAATTTAGTACCAGAAGGAAATGAAGATGGTATTGGCTATTGGGTTCTTCCTACTCCCGTAGATAGCATAGTCTAATCCCGAAGAGGATTTCGCATTGCGAAATCCTCATGTAATTGAGATTCAGAATTTAATTTCCTTTCAAAGCCGCCTGGGTTTTTTTACGGTCTATTTTGAGAATGAGTACACCCAAAGGAGGTAAACACAAATCCAAAGAATAGGGGAAGTTATGGAAAGACCATTCATCAGTCCATTTACCCCCTAAGTTCCCCATATTGCTGCCGCCATACTTACGAGCATCGCTGTTAAATAGTTCGGTGTAAAAACCTTGTTCTGGAACACCAATACGATAGTGGCTGTGGGGTTGGGGAGTGAAATTACACACCGCGATGACAAATTCATTACTGTCTTTGGCACGACGAATAAAGGCAACGACACTATGACGATTATCACTACAGTCGATCCATTTAAAACCTTCTTCTTCAAAGTCTTGACTATATAAAGCAGGTTCGCTTTTATAGATTCCGTTAAGGTCAGTAAAAAATTGTTTTAAAGTTTTATGGCGATCGTACTGTAATAGATCCCATTCCAAGTCTGCCCAAACGTTCCATTCACTCCACTGACCAAATTCCATACTCATGAACATGGTCTTTTTACCTGGGTGAGTAAACATATAGCTAAATAAACAGCGAATGTTAGCAAATTTTTGCCATTCATCCCCTGGCATTTTACCGATAATATTACTCTTGCCGTGGACTATCTCATCATGAGACAGTGCCAGCATATAGTTTTCGCTGTGGTGATACCACATACTAAAGGTAAGGTTGTTTTGATGGAATTGGCGGAACCAAGGATCCATGTGGAAGTAATCCAACATATCGTGCATCCAGCCCATATTCCATTTCATGTTGAACCCTAAACCACCAGTATAGGTAGGCCAAGACACCATCGGCCAAGAAGTTGATTCTTCGGCAATAGAAAGTATTCCAGGGAAGTAACTAAACAAGAGACTGTTGACTTGACGTAAAAAATTAGCCGCTTCAATGTTTTCGCAACCGCCATACTCATTAGCAATCCATTCTCCATCCTTACGACAGTAGTTGAGATACAGCATAGAAGCCACCGCATCTACCCGAATACCATCGATATGATATTTATCAAACCAAAATAGAGCATTGGCTACTAGAAAATTGCGAACCTCATTACGATTGTAGTTAAAGACTAATGTGCCCCATTCTTTATGTTCACCTTGTCGAGGATCGGCGTGTTCATAAAGATGAGTACCATCAAAAAACGCTAATCCATGACCATCTTTAGGAAAATGACCAGGAACCCAATCTACAATTACCCCAATACCGTTTTTATGGCACTGGTCGATAAAGTACATTAGGTCTTCAGGATTACCATAACGAGAAGTTGGGGCATAGTAACCCGTAACTTGGTATCCCCATGAACCATCAAAAGGATGTTCTGCAATAGGCAGTAATTCAATGTGAGTATAGCCTAACTCTTGAACATAAGGAATTAGCTTATCTACTAATTCGTAATAGCTTAAGAAACGAGCTTCCTGTTTCCATTCGGAGACAGGGATAGGTTCAGAGTCACCAGATAGCAACCGAGTGGGTTCATCGGCAGAAGCGTGCAACCAAGAACCAAGATGAAGCTCATATACAGAAATGGGTTTAGCTAAGGGATCGCTATGGCGACGCTGTTCCATCCATTCACCATCATTCCACTTATAGGTATCAAGGTCGGCAACAATAGAGGCAGTTTTTGGTCTAACTTCTTGTTGAAAGCCATAGGGGTCAGACTTTTCGTAGATATGTCCTTCCCAGTTTTTGACCTCATACTTATAAGCTGCACCAGCAGATAATTCAGGAATAAATAATTCCCAAATGCCACTGCTACCTTTCCGCATCTGGTGTTTTCTGCCGTCCCAGCTATTAAAATCACCTAATACAGAAGCATTACGAGCATTAGGAGCCCAAAGGGCAAAATAAACTCCCTCAACACCATCAATTTTAGTAGGGTGTGCGCCCAATTTTTCGTAGATACGATGATGATTACCTTCAGCAAATAAATGAATATCTAAATCCGTCAGTTTAGCTGAACTAAAAGCATAGGGATCATAGATTACTCTTTCTTTATCTCCTTCTTTGATTCGCAGTTGATAATTGGTTAATTGGGGATTTTGAACTGTACAGACAAAGAAATGAGGGTTGTGTATTGGCTGCATAGGGTACTCAGTTCTTTCCTCAGGAAAAACTACCCAAGCTGCACTAGCGTCGGGAAGATAGGCACGAATTACCCAACTTTGAACTTTGCCATTTTGTTCATAAGGATGGCGACCTAATACTTCAAATGGGTCTTGATGAAGATTATGGACGATTTGATTAACTTGTTCGGGAGCAATAGTTGAAGACATTAAAGTACCAATATCCAAGTATGTAGTAGGAGTGAGGTTGTTAAAAAAGTATTCTGGTTAAGCATCGAATGATGCTATTTAAAACAGCAGAACCTATTTGATAGCTTTTTTTAAAGTATTTTTATACATACTTTAACTATTTTTACGCAATATATAAAAAGTTTATTGATTTTTAGATAAAGGGGATTAATAGAAAGGAATTATAGTTTTAACGAACTTTCTAATCTGTAATAAAAATATTAGGTGCTGAATATCTGACTTAATTTGCGGTCTGTAGGTACTTTGAGCTAATTGTGCCTGTAATTCTTCATACTCCCCAGCAGATAGAGGTATTCCGTCTATTGGCGATCGCCCTTCAAGAATAATCTCAGTACGCAATACTTCTTCTGGTATATCTTCTACTGGGGGTAAAGCTAGAGTAAAACTAGGTTTAAGCCAGCTAACTAAATTTATAGTTAGAGCTAAAATTTTCCATCTAACACTCATAATAGAAATAACTAAATGTTTGGTTTCAGTGATGGCTTAGCCTTACTGTAGTGATAATAAACTTAAATCATCACATACATATGCACAAATAGGAATAGATTTAGATCAATACTGCCAATAAATTCTAGTTAGCGATTACCTACTTGCCTTTCTGATCATTGCCTATGTCATCTTTAGAACAACGTTTGGCAGTCTTCCGCCAACTCCCCCTAAGAGCTCAGTTAGCCATGATTACCTCTTCTAAAGCTAATAATCTCCTCAATCAGAATCAAGAGTATATTGTTAGCCTAGAGGAAATCCATGCCGAATGTCTAGCAACTGCAACTCTAGAAGAAAAGCTAGCCTACCAAAAAGCTCAAGATATTTTAGAAAATTAGGGCTGAAGTACATTTTTCGCGGGAAAATACGCAAAAAATATTGCCCAATTCAACACTCAACACTCAACACTCAACACTCAACACTCCAACCATGGCTAATCATCTTCAATCAACTCAAAGTCTTTACTTACAAAAACACGCCGATAATCCGATTAATTGGTGGTATTGGTGTGAATCTGCTTTGGAACAGGCTAAACAAGAAAATAAACCTGTTTTTCTTTCTATTGGTTATTCTAGCTGCCATTGGTGTACGGTGATGGAAGGGGAAGCATTTTCAGATAGGGCGATCGCTGACTATCTTAACGCTAATTTTTTGCCCATCAAAGTAGATCGCGAAGAAAGACCAGATATTGATAGCATTTATATGCAAGCTTTGCAGATGATGACTGGTCAAGGGGGTTGGCCCCTAAATATTTTTCTTAATCCTGAAGATTTAGTTCCGTTTTACGGCGGTACTTATTTCTCTATTGAACCAAAATATGGTCGTCCAGGGTTTTTGGAAATTCTCCAGGCAATACGTCGTTTTTATGACAACGAGTCAGAAAAACTAGCAGCTTTTAAAGCAGAGATTTTAAATAATCTCCAGCAATCAGCTTCATTACCGATTAATAAGGCGAATGCTTTAACCAAAGATTTATTGCATAAAGGAATTGATGATAATACTGCGGTACTGAAACCCCATGATTTTGGTCGTCCTAATTTCCCGATGATTCCCTACTCTACTATCGCCTTGCAGGGTAGTCGGTTCCAACAAGAATATACGTATGATCCCCAAGAGTTGTCTCGACAGCGGGGGCTAGATTTAGTCTTAGGCGGAATCTACGATCATGTGGCGGGAGGATTTCATCGATATACTGTAGATAATACTTGGACAGTACCTCATTTTGAAAAGATGCTCTACGATAATGGGCAAATTTTAGAGTATTTAGCCAATTTGTGGAGTAGCGGTGTACAACAACCTGCAATTCAAAGAGCGATCGCAGGTACGCTAGAGTGGTTACAACGGGAAATGACCCACCCTCAAGGTTATTTTTATGCTGCTCAAGATGCGGATAATTTTACTACCCCAGAAGCAGCCGAACCAGAAGAAGGAGCTTTTTATGTTTGGAGCTATGCAGAATTAGAATCTGTATTGAGCGCAACAGAATTAGCTGAATTACAGCGAGAATTTACAGTTACTACTCAGGGTAACTTTGAGGGCAATAATGTCTTACAACGCTCAAAAAGTAGCGCATTATCAGCTAACTTAGATCGGGCTTTAGCCAAACTATTTACCGTGCGCTATGGATCGCCCGCAAAGGAAATAACTACTTTTCCTTCTGCCAAAAACAACCAAGAAGCTAAAAACAAAGACTGGTTAGGACGCATTCCCCCTGTGACTGATACTAAAGCGATCGCAGCGTGGAATAGTTTAATGATATCAGGATTAGCTAGAGCTTATGGCGTATTTAGAGAGCGGTCTTATCTAGATTTAGCCACTAATGCAGTGCAATTTATGCTGCAAAACCAATGGCTAGAGGGAAGATTTCAACGCCTTAACTATGACGGGATAGCAACAGTTTCAGCACAATCAGAAGATTATGCCTTATTGATCAAAGCTTTGTTAGATTTACAGGCTGCTTGTCCTGACGATCTTCAGTGGTTAGAACAGGCTATTAGGATTCAAAGCGAATTTGATGAATTACTTTGGAGTATTGAAACAGGCGGTTACTATAATAATTCTACTGATGCGGGGAAAGATTTATTAGTGCGAGAACGAAGCTACATGGATAATGCCACTCCTGCGGCTAATGGGGTGGCGATCGCTAATT
The DNA here is from genome assembly GCA_030064975.1 of Pleurocapsa sp. MO_192.B19. GTDB lineage: Bacteria > Cyanobacteriota > Cyanobacteriia > Cyanobacteriales > Xenococcaceae > Waterburya. The sequence continues at coordinate 3,595 of JASJDX010000230.1, read as the reverse complement.
TAGTTCGTCTTTCTTTATTAACTGATAATTTGGAATATCTCGATCGCGCTCAACAAGGATTACAAACTTTTAGTGTGGTCATGGAAAAATCCCCTACCGCTTGTCCTAGTTTATTCACGGCATTAGATTGGTTTTTACATGGTACTAGCGTTAAAACCAGCAAGGAATATTTAGAGCAATTAAGTTCTTACTATTTACCTACTACTGTTTTTCGGCTAGAGACTGGGTTACCTAAAAATGCTATTGCTTTAGTCTGTCAAGGTTCATCTTGTCTAGAACCAGCAACTAGTATTGAGCAAGTATTAGAACAAATTCAGTCTGTCCATAATTAAAATATAAAAAAAACCAAGCATAAAATTTTAGTGATAGAAGTAGTTTCTCCAGGTAAAGAAAATCGCGATCGCTGCTTTGGCAACATTTAATGATGTGATTATTCGTCAAGCATTTCAATCGGGTATTCCTTTAATCGACTTAAGATTAACTTGTAACGAAACTCAAGACTATGCCAACGCCATCGAACCTTCTTCTGTTGGAGGAGAAAAAATAGTCAACGCGATTATGAATGTTGTTTTAGAGCATAATTTTCAAAAACCTTATACTCAAGTTTTTTACTGATGATCTTGGGAAACGAGTAGTATTGCGATCGTATACTTAATAGAATGGAAAAGCGATTATTAACAATTACTTATCAAATAGGAGAAGTAATTATTGAATTTTAGTGAATTACCACAAAATTTACCTGTACCTTTAGATGATGGAGAGAGTTCTCACTTATTAGGAAAAAGCTTGCCCAATGTTGTTCTTCATTCAACTTCCAGTAGACAAGTAAATATTTCAAACATTGATGGTAAGGTAGTATTCTATTGTTACCCAATGACAAGGCAACCAGGTGTTAAATTACCCGACGGTTGGGATTCCATTCCTGGCGCACGGGGATGTACTCCACAGTCATGTAGTTTTCGAGATCACTATCAAGAACTTCAAGCACTCGGTACTCAAGTCTATGGAATAAGTACGCAAGAATCTTCGGCTCAAATCGAAGCAGTGGAACGACTTCATTTACCATTTGAACTATTAAGCGATGCCAATTTTAAATTAACGACATCGTTGCAGTTGCCAAATTTTGAAGTGGAAAACAAGCGACTTATCAAACGTTTAACTTTGATTGCTCAAGAAGGAAAAATAGTAAAAGTATTTTATCCAGTTTTCCCTCCTGACAAAAATGCTCAGGATGTTGTGGATTGGTTAAAGCAAGAAAAAGCTTAATCAAGTGTGATCGTCAATCTTGTAGATTGGGTTAAATGAGGTGAAACCTAGCAGATAATTAGACGGGAATGCTTAGTACAGCGATCGCATACTGAATAGAATAAAAAAGCGATCATCTAAAGTTGTTTAACAAATAGTACTCTATGCTCTAATTTATACTGAGTTGCATTCAAATTGGTGATCTTACTCTCTGCGTTTTTCTTCTCGCCTTTGCTAGACCAGCATTCCCTTGCTCCTTGTGTCGGCGCGGGGTCTGACCTCTTTGCGCGAGATAATCTTGTCTCTCTGAAAGCCACTTAGTATTAGTATGAATCAAAAAATAGTTTAATTATCAATCACCGAAGTAACTTGTTTTTTACCATCGCTAGTAACTACGATCTTGTTATTTCCTAAAATGCCGATCGCTTTTTCTCCTGTTAATCTAGCCTTGGGATCTGCTTGTTCATAAATTACATTACCTGTGGCTGTAATTTCTTCTGTATCAATTTTCCAGGTTAATTGACGAGCATATAATTCTGAAGGCTTTTGCTGATTAATACCTTTTACCCCATTCTGTAACCTAGCTATCTGTTGCTGTAGATTTATTTCTCCTTGGTTACCAGTTAGACTAATTTGACGATCTCGATCTAAAATCTCAATCGGCTGATTAGTACTTCCCACACGCTGTTGATAATTCCAGGTAAGAAAATCTGTAGCAATCTGTAATGAAGGCTGGAGAGAAATTAATTCAATGTTATTATTTAAAATAGCAGTTTTATCAGCTAAATTTAGCTTAGCGCGATCGGCAACTAGGCGTTCGGTTACTGTTTCATCCTCGTTATAAGCCACTATTTGCATTGCACTAGGACTTTCTATTATATCTTGAGGAATATTCCATACGAGGCGATCGCTCTTTAACTGTAATCCTGGGTCATTGCTGGTGGCGATCGCATCCCCTTGTATTTCTAAGCTTTCAATGTCAGTAAAATATTTTCCTGTAGCAGCACTAACCTCTAAATTGGGGTGAATAGCTGTTAAATCTTGCTTAATTAAGAGTAAATTCTCTTGTGGTCGCCATTCGACTTCATCAGTTTTTACTACACTTTCATTGCGGGGATCGCTAGCGACTATTTCGTCTTTGAGGAAGATGATGTTGCCGTTGTCTCTTACTTCTCCTGATTTAGCACTAATCTGGAAAATTAGTTTTCCATCTTGCAATAAGTTACCAATTACTTGCTCCAAAGCAGCCGTTTTTTGATCCTCGCTATACAAAATACTGTCTGCCTTAATTTTCCAGACTGTATTCTCTAAAGCGTTAGATTGCTCTAAAATAGCATTGTTCAGCAGCAGCTTCGTATCCAGTCGCTCTATGCTAACAGAGGGTGATTCTTGTTTAGCTGGAGATGCTTGACAGCCATAAACACTAACTACAAATGTCGTTAGTAATAAATATTTAACCAAGCCTCCCAAGCTCATGTTTAAAATTGCTGCCCTACAAAATTTGGTATCTCTAGGATTAGAAATTAGTTAATAATTCCTAATCCAACTTTTTACTATTTAGCACAAGCGATTGGACTCCATCCAGACTTCACAATTGAGGCAATCCCTTGTATCTATACGTGTTCATCCATGATACCGAATCCTGAAAAAGTACGATAAGGATCGCTGTGTTTGGTAGTCTTTTGAATATCTTCTTTGATTTGATCGAGATCGATATAGCGATCGGCCACATTGATCAAGCTATCACTAGTCATCGAGCGTAGACTAACTACTTCTACTCGCGCTCCGCGATAGCTAACCGCATCTACCGCATAAGCTAGATCTCCATCACCACTAACTAAAACAGCAGTGTCATAAGCAGCGACTAAAGCCATCATATCCACAGCGATTTCTACATCTAAATTGGCTTTTTTCGAGCCATCTGGTAGCTGTACCAAATCTTTGGCAATCACGCGATAACCATTGCGGCGCATCCAGAGTAAAAAGCCTTGTTGTTTTTCGTTGGTGCGGTCAACTCCAGTATAGAAAAATGATCTTAGCAGTCTCGATCCTCCAGTAAGACGATATAAAAGTTTACTGTAATCTATTTCGATGCCTAGTTGCAGGGCGGCATAGAATAAATTTGAGCCATCGATAAAAATAGCTACTCGACCCCTATTTTCTAGAATTTGTTCTGGTGTAAAAATAGGGTCGCTTCCGAAATTATCCAACATTGTGTTAAGCCTCGTTTTTTATGAAAAAAAGTTATTTATTTGGGTGGATTAGCCCCATAATTACTGACCGCGGAATGCGGCGGGGCATTCAAGCACCTGAACTAAATTCAGGTGACAGCCCCTTGTCAACGCAGGCA
>JASJDX010000229.1 GCA_030064975.1 Pleurocapsa sp. MO_192.B19 | reverse complement strand
ACGTTCGATTGATGAAATTCCAATTATTGTGGTTGCAGCAGCCTTTGCTAAAGGGACAACCGTCATCAAAGATGCAGCCGAGTTAAGAATAAAAGAATGCGATCGCCTCTCAGTTATGGCTACTCAATTAAGTTATATGGGTGCAAAAATTACCGAATATCCCGATGGCATAGAAATTCAAGGCGGACATCCTTTATCAGGTGCAGAAGTAGCAAGTCATGACGATCATCGCATTGCCATGAGTTTGGCAGTAGCAGCTTTGGTCGCTTCAGGAAAAACCATCATGGGGTTTGAGTATCATTCGTGCAGAAAGTTACGCTAAGAACTGTACCAATTAAACCTACTGAAAATCAGACCCCTGAAACCATTGAAATCTCGTTTAAAATTTCTGTACCAAATAGACCTTAGTTCAATTGATACGCTCATGGCGATCGCCAACACAGCTTGTGGAAGGCTTGCAGCACAAGGTTTTCAGTCTTAGCGTAATTATCTGTACAATTGCTACTCGACCCCCATCATCAAAGAAGCTACCGCAGCCAATATTTCGTATCCCAGCTTTTTTAATAGTCTGCAACAGGTTTGCAGCGTTACGTGATTGAGAACAAATAAGACATAGAGAGAAAAACTATGCTGTATAGCTTTTCCTCTCTTCTAGTTCAAGTTTTCTAAAGCTTTTGAAATTTTGTTGAATCGATTTTCATAGCTAATCTTATGCACTTTTAAGTTAGAGAAAAAATCTTCTAACTCAAGCTTCCTCGAATTAGTCCAAAATATAACGCCAACTTTATTGTGAGCAGAACATGAAAGTAAACCTAGTATTTCCCTCAGTCTTGGTGTCCATGGGAATTTTAGTTCATCAACAGTACATGAATGACCATCACATGAATTCAATCTGGCACTTATCCTTGAAATTATTGCCTTATTTGCTGATGATATTTATATTCGCTTGTACTCGTCATCAAGAGCGTAATTAGATCAAATACAAGATTGTTTGACCCGCCCAACACATTGCTTTGCTACGAACAGTACTCATAGGGACAGTCGATAAAATCACCTCTAAATTATTCAAAGGAAAATAATCATGGGCAATACATTCGGACATTTATTTCGCATCACCACCTTTGGTGAATCACATGGCGGTGGCGTTGGTGTGGTCATCGATGGTTGTCCGCCACAACTAGAAATATCGGCAGCAGAAATTCAAGTAGAATTAGACCGCAGACGACCAGGACAAAGTAAAATTACTACACCCAGAAAAGAAAGTGATACTTGTGAAATTATCTCAGGCGTATTTCAAGGTAAAACATTAGGAACAGCGATCGCCATCTTAGTTAGAAATAAAGATGCTCGTTCTCAAGATTATGATGAAATGGCATTCAAATATCGCCCTTCCCACGCGGATGCTACTTATGATGCTAAATACGGGATTCGCAACTGGCAAGGTGGGGGACGTTCTTCCGCTAGAGAAACCATTGGTAGGGTAGCAGCAGGTGCGATCGCCAAAAAAATCCTCAAGCAAGTAGCTGGTATCGAAATAGTTGCTTACGTCAAGCGGATTAAAAATAAAGAAGCAGTAGTAGATAATAAGATCGTTACCTTAGAACAAGTTGAAAGTAATATCGTTCGTTGTCCTAATGATGAATGTGCCGTAAAAATGATCGATGAGATCGATCGCGCTAGAAGAGATAAAGATTCTCTAGGCGGTGTAGTTGAATGTGTCGCCCGTAATGTTCCCCCAGGTTTAGGCGAACCAGTATTCGATAAATTAGAGGCAGATTTAGCTAAAAGCGTAATGTCTTTACCAGCTACTAAAGGGTTTGAAATTGGTTCGGGTTTTGCTGGAACAACCATGACAGGAAGCGAACACAATGATGAGTTTTACATCGATGAAAACAGTCAGACTCGTGTCGTCCGTACAGTTACCAATCGTTCGGGCGGAATTCAAGGGGGTATTTCCAACGGCGAAAATATTGTGATGCGGGCTGCTTTTAAACCTACCGCTACGATTGGTAAACAACAGCGTACCGTTACTAAAACAGGAGAAGAAACTACATTAGCTGCTAAAGGAAGACACGATCCCTGCGTATTACCTAGAGCCGTTCCTATGGTAGAAGCAATGGTAGCTCTTGTCTTGTGCGATCATCTGCTGCGCCATCACGCTCAATGTAAACTAATGTAGTTCTTTTAGCACATGAGTAGACAACTAAGACCAAGCAACATTTATCTAATTGGGATGATGGGGGTAGGAAAAACTACTGTTGGTAAATTGCTCGCCGAGAAATTAGATTATTGTTTTTTTGATACTGACGTAGCAATTGAAAAATTAGCCCAAAAAACTATCTTAGAGATTTTTACTACAGAAGGAGAAGCCAAGTTTCGCGAACTAGAAAGTCAAACTTTGAGAAAGCTATCTGCTTATCACCGAAGTGCAATCGCCACAGGCGGCGGGATCGTTCAAATACCCGAAAACTGGAACTATCTCCGTACTGGCTTGAGCATTTGGCTCGATGCTGACCTAAATGTACTCAATCGAAGACTGGCTGAAGATAACAGTAGACCTTTAGCAGGTCAACTTGAATCATTATTAGCAACTCGCCGTTCTCTTTATGCCCAAGCCGACCTACATATTGTCATTGAGCCAGAACAAAAATGTTACGAGACGGTAATTTTGACATGGATAGGGAAGAAGCAGCTCGTATGCGTTCCCTGGCTCTTAGTCTATCAAAACCGTTTCGACCGTCCTCAAGTTAACCAGCTTTTACAGCAATACGCCACGGGAGATAGAGAGTCGTTGTTTTTGAGCAGGGAATAGTGTGAAATTTAAAGTCCAACTAGTTATCGAATCAGAATCAGGCGAGATTCAGTCAACTCAAGAAGTTGCCCAAATCGAAAAAGGTAATCTACAGCCAGAAAATTTGGGATTAACTCTAGCTGTTGCCAAAGAATTATTGCTTCAGACTCAACGTAGCATAGCCTCCCAACAAATAGCCCAATACCAAAAGCAGCAAGAGTTATGCTCTCACTGTGACAAAAAGCTTCGCCATAAAGATAAACGTACCATCATCTATAGAACACCATTTGGCAAGTTACAATTACAGAGCCAAAGATTGTTTCACTGTGCCTGTAAAGAACAATCAACCCGTACCTTCAACCCACTAGCCAAATTATTAAAAGAGCGCACATCGCCAGAATTGCTCTACCTAGAATCAAAATTTGCCTCTCTGATATCCTATGGACTTTCCAGTAAGTTATTACAGGAGGTACTACCAATAGAAGGAGAAATAAACCCTACATCCATACGGAATAACCTACACGCACTCGGAAAACAATTGGAATCGGAGTTACCAGAGGAAGCAGGGGTATTATTTGAAGGTTGTCAAAGAGATTGGGAACAACTGCCCCAACCAGATTTGCCGTTGGTAGTGGGTATGGATGGAGGATATGTTCGTTTTTACGATCGCGCCTCGAAAAATTCAGGAAATTTTCAAGTTATCGCTGGTAAAAGTATCAAAGCAGACGGTACATCCAAGTGTTTTGGCATGGTTTATGGCTACGACACCAAGCCTCAACGCCGAATATTTGAGGTGTTGAAATCTCAGGGAATGCAAATGAACCAGCAGGTCACGTTTTTATCGGACGGAGAGGAGAGTATACGCGACCTACAGTATTATCTCAACCCCGCCTTTGTATAGCAACGGAACAATTTTGGTCGCTAAGGAAATTTAAAATGCTGAAACCCTTATAAATAAAGGGTTTTGATTTTAAGATTCAAATTTTATGGCAATCGCTTCTGAAAAAGATGAGCATTCTTTAGCTAGTGTCCCACTTTAGCCTTTTACTGGGACAGTTTTTTCTAAAACCGCTGCTAAATGGTTATCACAGACGACACAAGATTTAATTACCAATAACTGTAAGTGGGACAGTTAATATCAAAAAATCTCTTAGCGACCAAAATTTCCCCTTTGCTAAACAAACACCGGGTTTGCCTTTTCCAGTTCACGCACATATGCTGCGACATGGAACGGGCTATTATTTGGCAAATCGAGGTATTGATACTAGAGTAATTCAGAGCTACCTTGGGCATAGCAATATCCAGCATACGGTACGTTACACCGAACTGGCATCTAGTCGGTTTCAAGGACTTTGGGATGGTTGTTAATCTTTTCCATCCTGTTTAATTGTCGCGAGCGCGAAGTGTTCTCAAAAAGATCGCTCCCCCGAAATTTTTCGCTCTCCGAATTGGAGCGAGCGAGAAGCCAAGCGCCAAGATGAGCTGATTAAAAAAGCTGGATTGCCGCTAAAAATTCCGCCTCAATTGAATAAACAGGCAATTATCGCCGCCTTAAAAAGCGATAAAAAAGTTAAAGCAGGAAAAGTACGCTTTGTAATTCCCACTGAAATCGGGCTAGCCACAATTACCGATCGAGTGACTACTAGAGTCATTGAAAAAGCAATTTAGGTGTAGCTGTAGTAACAGAGATTTCCCCAAAAAATCAATGACTTTCCCATCAATTATTAACCTTAACGACTCCACCCTCCTCGCTGAATTTGGCGACTCTTTTGTAATTCTTTTACCTGCTGTTCTAAATCACGAGCAGAGTTACGAATTATGTTCTTATCTTCTCGAGTCAAATTAAACTGACTAGCTTTAATAATTCCGCCCCAAGAGCGACAATCCGTTGCTTCATAAAGCAGCTCGTCACGGTTTTTATGAGTAATACTCACCTTCTTACCTTGCTGCTCAATACGATAAGATTTGCCTTGATAGTACCGTCCATTCTCTGATTCAGTTCCTTGTTGAGCCACGATATAGCTAGCCGCAGCATAGACAGCATAGACATCGTTCAGTCGCTCTACACGCTTTTGAATCTGCGGGGAGTCGAAATCTTTTTCTAATTGCCTCATCTGTTTAGTTGATTTAGATTCATCCCAAGCTAAATACGCTCTGGCTTTTTTCTGCCATCGTTGAAAGTCAGGCAAGACATATCTTAGTTGACTTTCGGTATCATAAATTCCCGAACGGGTTCGACTAATCTCTATTTGCTTATCTTCAATTACATCGGTACTAACTCCGAAAGGATTGAATAAAGAGCGCGGTTTGCCCAATTTTTCTAGTTCTAGCTCTTGTAATCTCAGTCGCTTCTCTAGTTGGGCTTTTTCTTTTTTTAACTGCTCAATTTTTTGATGTTTACTTTGACCGTAATTCCAATTGGGTTCATTTGGACTGTCTTTTTGCCATTGCGACAAGCGAGTAAGCGAATTAACTAATTCTGCATCGTTCAATTTACTCAGTTGGTTTTGAGGTTCAGATTTGGTTTTAGTTGTCTGTTTTTGTTGAGGTGAAGTTAAAGCAAGTTTCTCTACCTTAATACTCGGTTTGTGCGATCGCTCTTGAGTTGAATTGCAGTTAGATTTCGCTTTGGCTTTTGAAACATTAAGTCGCTGTTGCCGCTCTTTTTTACTAGTATTAGCACTCTTATACAGATGGGATTGTTGAACCGTCTCTTTTCTCTGCTGATGCTGAAAATGCTGATTTAGCTCTTGGTTCTTCTCTTGATTTTTTGGCTTCGGAGAAGACTGGACAAGCTCATGAGCATTTTCATTAGCTCGACTTTGCTGGATAGTTACACCCAAATCAATAGCATTAGCGGTATAAACTACAAATTCTTGTCGGGCGCGACTGGCTGCTACGTAAAAGCTTTCCCTACCGATGGTCAAACTTTTACCATTGGCTGCGGAGTAAAGACAATAGTCGGCAGTTTGACCTTGACTGCTATGGACTGTATCTACATAACTGTAATCACTATGAAGTACCCGTTCGACTGAAATATCCTGGGTCTTACCGTTGCTATTAATTGTGATTTGACCATTATCTGTGATCCCCTCAACAGTAAAACGCTGTCCGTTTAGTTGTTTATAGTCAGAGTTACGAATGTTTTTGGTAAAGCGCATCCGCTCCCCTGGTCGTATTTCTAAATGCTGTAGTTGATATACTTCTCTTTGTTTGTATTTGTTAAGCTTTAGGGTTTCAGTAATTCCTACCGTGTCAATTAAGGTAGCGGTTTGGGTTTCGGGATTAATTGAGGTAACGCGATAGTATAGGTCTTTGCTAAATCTAGCTGAGTTGGTTTGAAACTTAATTACATCTCCCCGTTGATAATGATGAGCTTGGGTTAGGGCAAACTTGTCGATGTTTTTACGTCTTAGTGCTTGAATTTTGAGATTTTCATCACCTAATGTTCCCTCAGCTATTAAACCCTGACGCACTTTACTAGCTATAGCTTGTTTGTCTGCATTAGTGCCAGCTAAAATTAGGGTTTGGCGACGAATTTCAACAGGACGACTCAGATAATCTAAGGAAATCTCCTCTATACGCTTCTTATCTTCAACAATCTGCTTAATTTTCCCTTGTTCGTTTAGTTTTTGAAAAGCTCGATTGACGCTATCTGGTTCTTTATCATGGGTAGCGAGGGAATTTACTACTTGTTTGAGAAAGGGGTCACACTGTCGCAGATTTTGGTCGATAGTAGCAGTGGGTAAACCAGCTTCTTGAAGTAGTTTAAAAGGTGCGCCAGCAGATACTGCTGATAACTGCTTAGTATCTCCAATGAGTATTACTCGGCTCTTGAGTTCATGAGCTTTTTTAAAAAGTTGTTCAGCCGAGGGAGTCGAGATCATTCCCGCTTCATCTACTAATATTACTTCTTGTTGGGTCAGTTGCTCTTTTGGTGTTAGGAGATAGCTGGCAAGGGTTTGAGAAATTATACTGCTTTCATCTTGTAGTACAGAAGCAGCAGCAGCAGAAGGTGCTAATCCGCGAATCGGTTGCTTGTCTCCTACTGTCTCGGCCAAAGCTTTCATCGTGTAGGTTTTACCCACACCTGCATTACCCTGAATTAAGATAACATTGTCACGACTTGTGACCATCTGTTTTAAAGCAGTAGCTTGTCCCTGATTGAGAGAGCGGGATTTTGAGACTGCTTCAGCTTGTTCTTTACTGGATAAGGGAATCTGACTATCTCTTCCTCTTTTTGCCAATTGGATAATCTTCTGCTCTCGACTAAGCGCAGTTTTGGTGGTTAATCGTCCGTCATGAGTAGTCACAAATTCTTTATGTAGAGCGATTTCTGTTTGAATCTTCTCTGGGTTGTATCTTCCTTGACTCTGACGCAAACATTCTCTTAGCAATTCGTGCGGTAAAAAGGCATTGCTAAGTTCTGTCAGATTTTCTGTAGCGTTACTAATCAGATTTTTCAAGCTATTTGAATGGGAGGGGTTATTGTAAGTTCGCTCAAATAAATCACGATGATATTCAGTTGGTTTATCAATTCTAATTCCTGATTCTCTGGCTCTAGTCTGCCATTCTTCTAACTGTTTGATTCTATCCTGGGGGTGATGGTGTTGTTTTTTTTCTTGGCGGGTCTTGAGACAAACTGCCTGTTTTTGCTCTGCTGTAGCACTACTACGAGTTAATCCTAGTTTGGCTAATTCGGCTTCTATTTGGTTACTGCGAGTGGAGAAAACTGCATCTAACTTTTCTTTGTCTATTCCAGCTAATTCAAAGGTATGGTCGCTCGTCCATTCTACTTGATAGCCCAATTGCTGTAGTTGGCGGGCGAGTTCGTGGTCGTAGTAAGCACCAATAGTTTTCTGTTGTTTGTAGAGTTCTCTGTTAGCAACTGCTCGCCATTTTTTGTCGGGGCAAACTGTTTGATTGAGAATGACACAATGACTGTGGAGTTGGGGGTCTTTATTGCGATTATCGTCGTGGTGAAAGACTGCTATCTGGGCTGTATTACTTTGTAGTAAAAGTTTTTGACCGCGCTGTTTAGTTTGATAAAAGATGCAGTTATTTTCGACATATTTCATCGTGGCACTCACGGCTTCTTTGTGAGCTTCTAATACCCTTTGGTCTTGATAAACTAGAGCAGCGACGCTCACACTTTTTGGGGCGGATAGGGTAACATCTGTGCCTGGACGATTGTAGCGGTGGCTTGATTTTTTATATTGCTGTTGTTTTCGTAGAGGATTTCCATTCGGGTCTAATGAAGAGTAAGCATTCAAAAAGTCTTGTTCTTTTATTTGACCGTTAAGTCCTTGAAGTTCAGCAGCTTTTCCCAACCATTCGGCGTTAGTAAAACTCTCGCCCTCTGTATAGTAATTTTCTTGGGCGTAGTCTTTGGGGTTGGTATAACATCTGCCTACACTGGCTACCATTTACAGGTAATTTCTTTTTTCAAGTAGTTAATTTTATTTATTGTACCTGCACAGGTACATAATGTGTGATTCATTTAAGAGAGATTTTGGTCTTCTTTTATCAACTCTACTGCACTACCGCCTTTGGCGGTATATACCAGACTTTTTTTCTAGTTTTACTAGAGGGGCAAGCCCAATACTTATCGTTTGACAAGTACTACTTGAGCAATGAAGAAACGGGTCAAAGATATGATGGAAAAAATAGAGGAATCAGCAATAAATGGATACAAATATTTCACCAATTGAACTAGCTCTCCAGAAGAAATTAGATAAACTTCAACCCAAAACAAAAACTCCTGGGTTTTTGCGTTCGGTTATAGAACGGCAGTCAGTAAGAATTGATGCTGCTTTGGCTATGGGCTACAGTTATGATGAACTAGCTGGAATTTTCGCCGAGCAGGGAATTAAGTGTAAGGGTTCGACGCTCAAGAAATATCATCTTCAGGCGAAGAAAAGAGGGATTGATAATGCTCCGATTCCTGAGTTGCCAGAAGAGATAAAATCATCCAAAAGTCGCTCAGTTAAAACTAAAAAATAGTTTTTTGTGCGGAACTTTTTGATAAAGTCTATTGGTTTTACTAATGCTTAAAAGCGATCGCTTTCTCCTGCTTTATCAAGAGCAAAAGCGATAACTTTGGAACTCAACCTAATGCCACGTTGCTGCATTCGTTGAATAGCTTGCTGCATCTGTAAAGGATATCCAGAACTCTTAGCTCGTAGTAAAATCCCAATTGACCCCGTTAAAGAAAGATTATTTAATCTAGCTATGCGTCTACCAACTGCTTCATCAATACAGACAGTTTGAATATTTTCCTCTAAGGCAAGTTGAATTACAGCAGCTTCACCCAAATCTAACGAATTAAGTAGAAAAGGAGAAATGTTGAGATAATTGTCTTTCTTTTGCAACCAATTAGCTGCTTCAAATTCAGCCACAGCCAAACCATCTCGACCCCCTGCTTTAATCTCTTGACAAACTTCCTTTGGGACTAGCACCTCTGTATAAAGAGAACGCAAAACAGTTAAGTCTCCCAAAGCTGCTACTAAAGTAATAAGCGGTGAAGTATTGATGACAATTCTTTCTGGTCTAGGCATTTTCTAAGTCAGATAAAAGTTCCTCTTCGCTTAAGTCAATCATCGCTACTCCATAACGATGTAAATTGAGCAAGAAAGAAACTCTATCCGTACCTACTAAAGCTGCTGCTTGTCCTGAAGAAAGACGTTTCATTTCAAACAATTTGATAGCCATTGCCCATTTTGCTTCTTGTTCAAATTGTTCTCTGGTTCGTCCCATAGCATCGGGAAGCGTTTCTGGGTAATCAATGTTGAGTTGTAATGACATCAAAGTTCTTCCTTTTTGGAGTTGTCTGGTAGAGAATTCTGGTTTGTTTGCTTTAATTCCTCGATTGCTTGGCATATTTGTTGCTGATGTTCTCTCAAGCTCTTGAAATATGTAATCCCTTGTTCTATCTGCTGTTGACGAGGAGTATCAGCATTACCATAGGGCATCGAACCCAACAAAGCAATTAGACGCTTACTCTCTTGGTGCGCGTTCCCTTGCGTCTTACGCCGACGCGGGGTCGCACCGCTTTTTTCATTTTCTGCCTGTTGATATTTCTGTATCCGTTTATCTACCTCCTGCTCAACATATCGAACAATTTCGTCATCGGTTCGATATGCCCAAGATAAATCGGTTCCCTCGTATTGTCGAATAACTTCCCAGATATGTACGGGAATGGGAATCATTACCCGATTGTAGGATGCCTCAAATTGCACTCCCTCTAATTCCAAATAGATAAAGTTTTCGTCAAATATCTCTTTGTAAAGATGAAAATTTTTTCCGTAAGCAACTGTCGCTTTGGTTGACATACTACATCTATAATTCCAGGTTCTTATTGAGAATAACTGCTCTATCTTAATTTGGCTCTGAATTTATTTAGTAAGAGCAACTTGTTGTTCGGGCAAGTAAGCAAAAACAATTTGTTCTTCGGGAATACCTAGATTAACAAAGTCTTGGGCGATACTAGACTCCATACCATCGTATTCTATCCAAACTAACCCATCTTGGAGCTTTATATAAATTAGATTTCCTCTGTTTTATTTTGACTGTGTTTATACCTACGACGATCGCCCCGACGGTTCCCGCCTCTGCCATTCCTCCATCAGTTAAAGGAATTGCTTCTTTTAATTTGACTGAATCAAACAGCTTGTATTTTATGGTCATAAGCCTCCTTGGCACTCTGGTACTGCTGTTACAATCCTCGCTATATCTCCATTTAAAGAAAAACACTCACTCAAAGTCTTTTGGGCAATACTAATACGTTCTAGATAATCAGGGCATTTCTCAAGCAATTCGTCGTAACAGTCTTTCGCTCGTTGTTCTAATTCATTTAGCAAATTTTTTAGCTGTTCAAAGTTCGTAAATCGTGGATGTGGTGCAGGAGCAAATTCTAGGTCGCTTAATAATTGGAGTAACCAACTTATATTCTCATTAGAGGATTTATTGGGATAAAAATCACTTTTTGAAGCCTCCACCGTTTCTGGAGAGTTGGTAGATGTCACTGGTGACACATCTATTGGGGGTGACGGTTCTAACTGTTGTGATTGATTGCTTTGAGCATCTGTCACGTCTGTCACCGACTTGGAAGAATTACCGTTTGGCTCGAGAGCGCACGTTGGTGTTGATAAATCAGAATCATCTTGAACAGGAGTGGTCGGGGTTGGGGTTGGATTATTCGGCGGGTCGAATTTGGCTTTGAAACGAATCGAACGTCCATTTTTTTCTAATGTTCCTTTACCCATCTGCACCAGTTTGGTGATTAATTCAACCGTGTATGCACCTACACCCTGACCTACTTGTTTGGCACGACGACCAATGGCTTTAATACCCCGATAAATTTCTCTGGGAGTAACACCATCTGGTTTGATTGTTGCCAGATCCCAGATCTTGAGCAGAATCGAACTGATGTTATCGGAATCTGCTGTTTTTTCTTGAACTACAGCAAAAGCACTGCGGTAATAACGGCATACTTCTACTGCCCGTTCTAAAGTATCTTGCTGTAATTCTTCAAAGGAGAGAGCGCGATTGTAATAACATTCCACCAAATGTAACCCCAAAGCTATTCTTAGCAATTGAGTCGGCAGTTTACGCATCCAGGCGCGGACTGCGGGGCAAGAACTTTGTTCTGCCTGTAATCCGATTTGTTCGACTAAGTTGCTATAGCGACCGTCTGCTTCAAAAGATAGTTTAATCATTCCTACAGGGCATCGGTCGAGCCAATCGTACAGTGGGGGCAGAATATCGTTTAACTGACAGTAGCCTTTGACTCGTTTAGCGGGAAACACTTGAGGAATGGCGTAAAGAAACCGCGCCTGAAGTCCTTGAGCGTCATGGGGGTCTTTAAAGGCAGTGCGGAACGCCCCTGGCTGAATGCCACCTGCTATGTTTAAACGGGTTTCGGGTACTGCATAAGAATCGGTTTCAGCATTTACTCGGTCAACAAATGAACCAGAACCATCCCACATTTTGAGCAGACACTCTAGCCCCTCATTATCGCCTTTTTTACCTTGGAATTGACCCAGAGACTTAAATAGTCCAGCTATCTCATCTCTAGCCCAAATAGAGCCATTGTCGTGCTGCTCAGACAATCTTCGCATCACTGCTTGAATGGTAGCCACCTCAAACAGGTATTTTCGTTCGGGAGCGGGAGGTTCTATTTCGGTGCGATCGTCCTTGTTTTTTTTCTGAGTAATTTGTTTATACTCCTGCATTTGTTGTAGCCAGCGTTGCTTTTCTCGATGTTGTTTTTGTTTGAGATTGCCGAGAATAACGGATTCTGCCCGACTTTTACCCGTACCCGATTCGCCGACAATACAAGTCCAGGCGATCGCGGGAATGGAATGGGATTCTACATCTAAACCGACTCGTTTTCCAGCTAGGGAAAGAACCGTAGGTAGAAAATACTGCCACAGGCTAACAGGGTCGATATTCAAAATAGCAGCATCGCGCTCAAAAGCATCAGCTAGGGGTTGAGGTAGGACTTTTTTGAAGTCTAGAGTAGCATTGTTCCAGTCAATTAGCCGATTAAATTGAGCTGCATCTTCTGGTTGAATTTCATCCAAAGATGTACGAATTGCTGCTACCATCTGCCAAAAGGCAGCTTTACTCATTACCGAACGAGCTTGAATAGAATCTAATTGGGCGCGTTCTTCATAGTCTGTTAATCCAGCTTTGAGAACATCGGTGACAGTAGTGACAGTAGCCTCAAGGCTTAGTAATTCTACCTTTGAGGTGTCACCAGAAGTGGCAGTGTCACTGGTGACATTTGATTTTTTGGTAGCCCCCCTCTGGGAATTATTGGGGTTATCAGAACACTTGTTCTGTCCATTCTGGTTAGCAAAGGGACTTTGCCATCCGTCTTGTTTGGCCATGTGGGCTAAAGTTCCTAAAGTTACACCACCGCT
>JASJDX010000228.1 GCA_030064975.1 Pleurocapsa sp. MO_192.B19 | reverse complement strand
TAGGCTGTAAGCTAGTTTAGAAGAGAATTTCAAGAGTTATGGGTAAAGCATAGATTGATTAAATATGTAGATCGATTTAATCAGATTTTGTTTACTATTGCAATACCATAGAAAACTAACTATGTAAATACAAATTCTGTAATTTGCAAATAAAATTTACTATAATCAAAATAAGTTCATGAAAAAACTAGCGTTTCAAATTATCAACGTTTTTCATTTAATTGCACGATAACTTTTTGGAAGGTCATCTATGTCATTTACTCTCAACACTGCACAGAACATATTTCCCAATACCTTATCTGCTGATGCAGTACCAGCATTAATAGCTCGATTTAATCAACTCAGTGCAGAAGATCAATTAGCCTGGATTTGGTTTGCTTACCTGGAAATAGGTAAAACTATTACCGTTGCTGCTCCTGGAGCTGCAAATATGCAATTTGCCGAGCCTACTCTCAATGAAATCAAAAAAATGAGTTTCCAAGAGCAATCTCAGGTAATGTGCGATTTAGCCAATCATGCAGATACCCCAATTTGCCGTACTTATGCTACTTGGACTCCTAATATCAAGCTTGGTTTCTGGTATCAACTAGGAGAATGGATGGAACAAGGAATCGTAGCTCCTATTCCTGAAGGATATAAACTTTCCGCCAATGCCAATGCGGTATTGCAAACACTAATCGGGTTAGATTCGGGTCAACAAATTACGGTACTACGTAACACTGTTGTAGATATGGGATTCGATACTAGTAAAATGGGTAAATTTACCAGAGTTAGCGAGCCTGTTGCTCCTCCCACAGAAATGTCTAAGCGAACTAAAGTCGCTATTGCTGGTGTGACCAATTCCACTGTATTGAGCTATATGAACTTGTTGAATGCTAATGATTTTGACGAGTTAATCAAATTATTTGCTGCCGATGGTGCATTGCAACCTCCTTTCAAAAGACCAATTGTCGGTAAAGATGCGGTACTAAAATTTTTTAAAGAAGAATGTCCCAATCTTAAACTAGCCCCAGAGCGCGGTGTTTCTGAACCTGCTGAAGATGGCTATACTCAGATCAAAGTCACAGGAAAGGTCCAAACTCCTTGGTTTGGTGCTGGTGTGGGTATGAATATGTCCTGGCGATTTTTGCTTAATTCGGAAAACAAAATTTTCTTTGTGGCGATCGATCTGTTGGCATCTCCCAAAGAATTACTCAATCTAGCTCGTTAAAACTGTCTGTTTTTGCTGTTTGTCCAAAGTCCAAGACTTATTGGTTAGTTTGAATTTGTGGATTGAATCCCCGTCCATTATCCCTCAGTCGCAATCGTACTCGATCGCGGTTGAAAATTAGTTCAAGCCAGATATTTTGAGCCTGAGCGTGCTTAAGACTATTGGTTAAAGCTTCTTATACTCGGTACAAGTTATGAGCATCTGCCAAAATGGATGCTCTGAGGCTTGGTGGTAAATCTGAGACGGTGGAGAAGGTTGAGAAAAACCAATATCTAAATCTGCTTGATGGCTCATGTAGTGAGATATAGTATCTCGCTCTGAATTGTACAACCAAAGTACAGATGAGGCTGCGTTGAGTTCAAGAGCGATCGCACTTAGAACTGTTTCTAATAATTTATCTAATTCTGGTTCTTGGGTCAGGACATTTAAAGTATTAGTTAAAACGGCTGTTTGTCCCCGCAAAACTTGTTCGGAGCGTTTGAGTTTTTGAACTTTATCTTCTAGCGCGTCGGAATAGTTTTCTAGTTGTTTATAGAGTTGAGCATTTTCGATACAAAGTCCAGCAGGAATACTCATTAGTTTTAAGATGCTTACCTGCTGAGGTTGAAAGGCGTCGGCAAATAAATTATTTTCTAGATATATCACTGCGATGAGTTTATTTCTTTTGCCGAGAAGTGGCAGACATAAAACTGTTTTTGATTGATTTTCTTTGATATAAGGATCAGTAGTAAAGTTTCCTTGTTTTGTAGCAGAGCTTAACCAGATAAGTTGTTGTGTTTGAGCGACATAATTAATAACAGAAATAGGTAATAGATTACTCGATTCGAGTTGAAGCGATCGCAGTGAAATCTCTATAGTTTGCTCTAATGTGCCAATTGCAGCGATCTCTAGTCCAGTCTTCTTAGCTAAAACGATCAAACCTTTAGTTGCTTTAGTCATCTCCAGTATCATTTTTAGCAGCTTGGGTAACAATCTTTCTAAGAGAATTTCGCTCATAATTGACTGGCTGGCTTTCATGACATGATTCAAATCTGCTACTTTTGAACCATGTTGATCTTGTCTTGGATGGAAAAAGCGATCGAGCATCATTTAAACTTTTAAAGATTTTGGCAATTAGACTAAACGTTTTATTTTTGAAACCTACAATTAGAAGAAGTGTTCAGGAGAATTAGTGATTAGGTTTCGCCCACCTCGCTCCGCGAGATCGCGATATTTTTTAGGAGTCATACCAGTTAACTTACGAAAATGCTGTGTCATCTGAGATTGAGAACTAAAACCACACTCAAAGGAAATATCAGCTAGAGGCATTGTGCTATGCTTAATTAAACCTTTTGCTTTGGCTACCCGTTGTTGAATAACGTACTGATATGGTGCAATACCTGTTGATTCGCCGAAGAGACGACAGAAGTAATATTGACTCATATTAACCAAATTGGCTAGTTCGGTTAATGTGATAGTGCGATCGAGATTATCGTGAATATAATTAATTGCCAGTTTTAGTTTGTGTGAAGGTAAACCATCACCATAATTTTTAAGTTTGGGTTTAATAGTACAATAAGTCAACAGTAATTTTTGAGTAGATGTGAAGACATAGCATTCATCAAATGCTCAACATAAAAACTGCAACCATGAGGATCGGTTTCTAGTTGATGTTTAATTGCCATGCCCATACCAGAAATCAAATGGTCTGGTTCAGATTTAGCGAAGGTAGGAATTAACTCAACGCAGCACGTAGCCGATCGCTCTACAGGTCAACGTTAGAGAAATAGAAGATGTCCGTCATTTATTTAATAAAGCGCTCGAGCATTTTGGCAAGGTAGATATCTTAGTAAATAATGCTGCGGGTAAAAACATTTTTAAACCTAACGCTCAAATGACTTTAGAAGAATACGACAGTATGTTTGATATTACTCGTGGGGTTTATTTTGCCCTCCAAGAAGCAGCCAAACAGCTAACAGATGGTGGCAGAATTGTCAGTATCTCTACAGGGGGAACATCAATGACCATACCCGCAGGTGGGGCTTATGCGGGGTCAAAAGCAGCAGTAGAACAGTTTAGTAATAGTTTGGCAAAGGAGTTAGGCGATCGCCAGATAACTGTCAATACAGTTGCCCCAGGGGTTACTGACACCGACGGTTTAGTATTAGAACAAGAAGAGGTTGATCGACTTATTACTCAAACTCCATTAGGTCGTCTGGGCAAACCAAGTGATATTGCTAGTGTAATTGCCATGCTGGTTAGTGATGATGCTAGCTGGATTACAGGGCAAAATATTCGCGCCACAGGAGGAATTGTTTAAATTTAAATTTAAGAGTATTTAAGATGAAGAAGTAGCATAAAAAAAGGAAATGTTTAAAGTAAATATAAACAACTTATGAAAACTGACAAACTCAAAATTAATCAGCTTTCACCACAAGTTTATGATTGGTATCTCTCATATTTAAAAGCTATTGATACCAAAAATATAGAAACTTATGGCAATTTTTTAGCAGATAAATGTGTAATGCAATTTAATAATGATTCTTACGAAGGTAAAACGGCTATTCTACAAAATATTGCTGAATACTGGACTACTTTTGATAGCATAACCCATGATTTACTAAATATTTACGGTACTGATTCGTCTTTTGTTTTAGAAGCTTTAAATCATTACCAACGTAATGACAATAAAACTGTTACAGTTCGGGCAGTAGCTATTACAGATCGTAATGAAAAAGGCTTAGTTACTTCTTTTCGGCTTTACTCAGATACAACACCTCTGTCTTGATGAGCGTTCCCTTGCGTCTTTCGCCGCATGAAGCTCTGCTTCGAGAGCCGCCTGGCGGCGGTCTGGGGCTTTGCCCCTGCTCATGCTACCCATGACTTTGCTTCCACAGACTGCAAGGCAGCTAAGTCGCGTCTAGGAACGCTCTGGGCGTTCTGCCCTGTGAAGCTGTGGGTCTTGTCGCTTTTCACCTAAAACATAATTTCCCAAAAAAAGAAGAAACGGAAGTAGAAGAAACAAAAAATAAAGGAAAGCTAATAAAAGAATGCTACTGCTGCGCCTGCTGACATAACTTACCCCAATGACTTAGGAATATTAAATCAAGCCAGAATCCCGACTGAAAAAATTCTAGATTCTCTTGATAAAACTTGTCAAACAAAGCTCAAGAAAAAACCAAGAACTTATAGAAAGAAAGCTCATAAAGATTATTTGAAACTAGCGAAAAAACGTCGTCCATCAGGAAAAGAAAGAACCGATGCTATTGCCAAACAGCTACAATATATCAAAAGAAATCTCGACCACATAGAGAGACTAATCAATTCAGAAGCAGAGTTAACTAGCCTAAGTCCAAGAAAATATAAGATGTTGTTGGTAGTTACAGAAGTTTATCGCCAACAATTGTGGATGTATGAGAATAAATCAAAAAGAGTTGACGACAGAATTGTGAGTATAAGCCAACCAGATCTTCGTCCTATTGTGAGAGGAAAAGCGGGGAAACCTGTTGAATTTGGGGCAAAAGTTTCAGTAAGCTGCTGCGACCAATATGTTTTTTTAGACCATCTAAGTTGGGATAATTTTAATGAGTCAGGGGATTTAAAAACACAAGTTGAACAATATAAAAACTACAATGGATACTATCCTGACTCTGTTCATGTAGATAGAATTTATCGAAAAGCGCGAAAATAGAGCCTGGTGCCAAGAGAGAGGAATTAGAATTAGTGGAACACCGTTAGTCAGACCACCTAAAAATGTTAGTAAAGAAAGTAGAAAACAAGCTGCTTATGATGAAAAATTTCGTAATGCTATTGAAGGAAAATTTGGTCAAGCCAAAAGAAGATTTAGTCTCAATCTTGTGATGACAAAACTTCCTGAAACATCCGAAACTTCTATTGCCATTACCTTTTTAGTAGTTAATCTTTCTCAACTGCTTCGGCAGTTTCTTTCGCTTTTTTTCTCTTTCTTGATTCTGACTAGAACCAATGAACTAAATTCTCAAGGTTGCCTTAATAAAACTTATGTTACAAGCAGTTTGAAAACAGTAAAGCTGATCTTTTAACCAAGCTGATTATTGTTAATTTTTTCGGCTACTTTTTCAGCAAACCCCCTAAGTAAATCAAAATAGTAAGACGGATATGAAAATTACTCTTCTAGGTGCTACTGGAGGTTTGGGAACAGAAATTCTCAAGCAAGGATTAGAACGAGGATACTCAATTAAAGCATTAGTTCGCACTCCCGATAAAGTTGAAACCAAACACGATTTATTAGAAATGGTTCGGGCTGATGTCATGAAAGACAGTAGCGATCGCCTTGCAGATATATTAACTGGAAGCGACGGAATTATTTCTGCTTTGGGTACGGGCATGAATTTGGGCATTACCCAACTCTATTCTGAAGGAACAAGCAAGCTGATTGAGGCAGTACAACAGGCTCAAATACGCCGTTTTATAGTCGTCTCTTCTAGTGGAACCGAGCCGACTACAGAAGAACCTTGGTGGTATTTATGGTTTGTGCGTCGTTTGTTGGTTAATGTTTACGTGGACCAAGCGCGAATGGAAGAAAGAATTATCAATACTAAAGATTTAGATTGGGTTATGGTTCGTCCTTCCCAGCTAACAAACGGCGATAGTCAAAAGTATCGAGTCAGACTAAGACATAATCCCGAAGGCGGTTACAAAATTTCGCGAGCCGATGTAGCAGATTTTATGCTCAATCAACTTGAAGATAATACCTATCTCTATAAAATGCCTGCATTAGCTTACTAAAGTTTGGCTACTCAACCATTAATTGAAGTGTGAGAGGGATATGCGATCGCAAAAAAGCGTGGCATCAACCGATTATAGCCTACATTCAGCAGGTTGGCTGAAAGATGAGATATTTATTGAAAGTCTTTCAATTTCATCCATTGAATCAGAACCAACCTATTGAAATCGATGTTCAGGACATCGACCATCTCGGAATCATTGCAGGGATAGTAGATGAAATCGGCATTGTCGAATATCAATAGCCAAAAAGTTAATTAATAATGTATTACCCCTCTCTATTTTAAAACCTATGAATTGGTAGTAAAAGATGGAGATGAAATTTTTGCTATCATAGGTGCTTGTAGTATAGTAAAAAATCTCAAATAAGCCTAATAATGCTTAATAATATTTAAATTTAAGTATCGGCAAATAAGTATCAATAAACTAAGTGAAATCCCTGAGAGACTTTAATTTATTTAGAAGCAAAAGCTAAAATCAATAATCATGACAATCTATCTAGAAAAATCGCCAATGTAATTCAATATTTTTAACTTTTTGCTATCAAACTTAAACTAGACAATTGTTGGTTATAGAAGTATTTTAAATATTTAATTAGAGAAAGCCAATGAATTTCATCAAACAATTGAATACAAATAAACTCTTAGTTATAATTGTTAGTTTTATCCTAGCTATTACAAGTAATAATTTGGTTTATTCTAAGACATTAGATACTCCAAAAATATCACCCCAGCTAATAAAAAATAACGCTATTTTTACCATTAGCCAAATTTCCGATAATATCAAGTTTAGTAGTAATTATTATGACAAACTTTTAGAAGCCGATCGCTTTTATAAACAAGGAGATTTACAAACAGCGAAACAAATTCAAAAGCAAGTCAAGCCTGATTTTCCTGTTGCCGACTCCCCACCCGCAGCCGAAGCGGACCTATCAAAACTAGACGCTAAAGCTAAACAATATTGGACAACCGCTATTGAGGCAATCGAAGAAGATCCGACCGCAGAAGAAGCAATCACCAGCAGAATTTTTGAACCTCTCAAAAGCTTAGTCAAAGAATATCCTGGATTTATTCCTGGTCATATATTGTTAGCCGATACCTACGACCTTTATAGCGAAGAAGACAATGCTTTAAGAGTAATTGAAAAAGCCTCAGAAATGTATCCAGGAAGAGATGATGTTTTAGATAACAAAATCGATCTACTCTTAACTTACGGTAAATATCTTGAAGCCTCGATTGCAGCACGAGAATTTGCCTATAGTTACCCCAATTATCATAAAACTCCAGCCTACGAACAAGCAGCAGATAAATATTTCCAACAGTATCAGAAAAAACTCAAATCTAAGATTACTACCTCAGGAATTTTGGGCAGTATTGGTCAAGTTGCTACAGGTAATGAATCAAGTGCTTTAGAAATTAGTCAGATGTTGCTTACAGGAGAAAACACCGCAGGACAAGCTTTCGCCGCCAGCATCAAGGCTCAATCCAAAATGGTTTCCAATTCACGCCAGTTAGAGTACATCAATGATATTGGTCAGAGATTGGCTAAATTAATGGGGCGAGATGAATTTACCTACGAGTTTAATATTATAGATGACCCCAGTCCCAACGCTTTTGCTCTGCCAGGTGGAAAAATATTTTTCCACACAGGAATGTTACAATTAATGGATTCTGAAGCCGAATTAGCAGGGGTATTAGCTCATGAAATTGCCCACTCAGTTTTATCCCATAGCTACAAAAGAATTGGTGAATCGGCTTTAACTAATACAGCATCCAATCTTTTATCTAGTGTAGTTGGTAGGGAAGTAGGGGCTGTTGCCAAAGTAGGAGAATTATTATTAAGCCAAAAATTTAGTCGTGGCAAAGAAAAGCAAGCCGATGTTCTTGGTTTAAGGGTTTTAGACGCGGCGGGGTATTCGGCAGATGGTCTATATAACGTGATGGCAAAACTCAAACAGCTATCAGGAAAATCTAATTTTGCTGAGTCTTTGTTATCTAGTCATCCTGCTTCGTCAGAGAGAATGCGTTACCTAGAAGAACTAATTCAAAATAAAGGCTATAATCGCTACGGCTACGAAGGAGTTGAAGCCTATCGTGCTGTCTTCCCCAGATAAAATAAATTGAATATCGAGAATATTGAGAATCTAATAGGGTTTAATTAAGATTCAGTTTGACGAATTAAATATTGTTCTCGATTAAATTCTTTTTGCTCTTGGGTTAGTAAACCATAGTTATTAATTGGAGGGCGCATATCCCACTGAGTTTCCGCAAACATCAGTAGGTTAGCAGTCATAACTAAGCCTGTAGCCAAGAATTGCCAGCCAATGCAAAGGGGTAGGGCTAAGATTCCCAATACATGAAAAAGTCCTGCCATAATAAAAGCACGCGATCGCAATCCTAATCCTGTACAGATATATCCCACTGCACTCAGACCTAACCATAAATGACACAGATGCATTAAAACCGATCCCCATCCCAACAAGATACTCAAGTCAGTAACAATTACACCACCCAACATCAAAACTATCCAGGTATACAACACCCAGCGTAGCCGCTCTACTTTGACCCAAAAATGAGTTAGGACTGTCATTCCCACAGTACCGATACCTGTCAACACCGACCAAAAAGTGGCTTGCGTAATCCAGTCAATTGGTGCAAACTGAGCCGTGAAAAAGATTATTGCCGTAACTAAACCCCAGACAACAAAAACCTGGTCAATTCTCGTATATATGCTGTTGAATAAAGTTTTACTGCTGATTTGCAGCTTAAGTTGCAATAGCCCTTGGCGATCTTGAAAATCTAACGCTTTTTGCTTACGACGGATAATCGGCTCAGCTGAGTTAAACGAAATCATCTAGTTATATAAATATTTGTAATAGTTGTCAAAAAAAATAAGTTGTATAAATTTACATCTATTTATCTTTCTTTACAATTATATGCATTTTTGGTTTAATAACTCAAAAAAATTTTTAAGCTTGTTACTTTTTATGACAATAATCATTTACAGATAACCGACAAATTTCTTTTGTTTTGATTGATATTAGGAATAGAGGTTTACTAGACCAGATGGGTTGCAGTCCAAATAGTCCAACCATCAATCAGCCAGAGAAACATAGTGCAGACAAACAAAATTAGATACATCCAGGGTTGAGCAAGGGGACGAATATCTACCGTATCAATACCCGTTTTTTCTGCCACTAGATTGACCATTTTGTTGAACCCAGCTACTCGCATCGGTAGTAGATAAGCTTTTTCAGCTTTCGGAGAAGTAAAATAATAAACCATACCTCCTTGTCCTGTGGTGCGCATCTTGAGGTTGTCAATCTCTTGCCAAGATAAAGACCAACCCTTGCGGAAGAACTGCGGTACCCAGCTAGGATAAGCTACCTGTATTTTGTCATCGTCTAGAATTACTCTTTCACTCAGAGCAGCATATACAGCGATCGCTCCTAGAGTAATACCAATCCACAACACCCAAGATGGTACTGGTGCATTAGTAAAGTCTGCTAAAAAAGGTAACGGAACTGTTAAAGCAATATAAAGACACAAAAGAGTAATACGGATAATAGGCGAAATGTTAAAAATATTCATGCTCAAAAATTATGAATTAAAAACTGATTACTGATTACTGATTACTGATTACTGATTACTGATTACTGATTACTGATTCTCCTTGTCCCCAAAAACCATCATATTTAATAACTTTAATGTCTCCTAAAACTTTAGTTTGACAAGCCAGACGACGGTTCTGTTGGATAGAATGTGGGGGAAGCGCTCTTCGAGCTCGATCCCTCCAGTTAGGAGCAGAAACTGCGCCAATTATTTCTACTGCACAAGTACCACAACTACCAATACCTCTACAGTTGATAATTCTTGACTTACCGTTATGGAGTTCTATTTTGTGCTTCAATAAAACTCTACGTAAATTAGCACCATAATCGCAGTTAATAGTTTTTCCTTGTACAGTTACTTTAGGCATAATAAATTTCTACTCAAGGCTAAAAAATTATTGATCTTTGAGTAACTTAACATTTGTTAACTTTGATTGGGATTCAAACTTAGCTTCATGAATCAAAAACCGACAATTTGGATTTACGACACTACCTTAAGAGATGGCTCTCAAGGCGAAGGAATTTCTTTGTCTTTAGATGATAAGCTCACAATCGCTCGTAAACTCGATCAAATGGGAGTCCCCTTTATTGAAGGAGGATGGCCAGGAGCAAATCCCAAAGATGTTCAATTTTTTTGGAAACTAAAAGAAGAACCTTTACACAACTCTGAAATAGTTGCCTTTTGCTCTACTCGCCGTCCCAACTTAGCCGCCGCCGAAGACAAAATGCTCCAGGCGATTTTAGCCGCAGGTACTCATTGGGTGACGATCTTTGGTAAATCTTGGGATCTCCATGTCACAGAAACCTTAAAAACTAATCTGGAAGAAAACTTGGCAATGATCCGCGACACGATTGAGTATCTGCGTAGCCAAGGCAGAAAAGTAATTTATGATGCCGAACATTGGTTTGACGGCTATAAACACAATTCTGAATATGCTCTCAAGACACTTAGGACAGCTTTAGAAGCAGGGGCAGAATGGTTAGTTTTGTGTGATACTAACGGGGGGACATTACCCCACGAAGTTAGTGAGATCGTCACAGAAATGATTGACGTACTCCCAGAATTAAAAACCGATAGAGTCAGTAAATTGGGGATACATACTCATAATGATGCAGGAACGGCAGTAGCTAATGCGATCGCGGCGGTGATGTCTGGAGCGACTATGGTACAAGGCACTATTAATGGCTATGGGGAAAGATGCGGCAATGCTAATCTCTGTACTTTGATTCCTAATTTACAGTTAAAGCTTGGCTATCGTTGTCTTGGGGAGCAACAACTAAGTCAATTAAGTCCTAACAGCCGTTTAATCAGTGAGATTGTGAATCTTGCTCCTGATGACCATGCACCATTTGTGGGACGTTCAGCATTTGCCCATAAGGCTGGGGTTCACGTTTCAGCAGTAGAGAAAAATCCCTTGACCTACGAACATATTCAACCCGAATTAATTGGCAATCAAAGACGAATCGTTATTTCCGATCAGTCAGGCTTAAGCAATGTTTTACATTACGCGGCGAAGTTTGGCATTAATCTAGGTAAACAAGATATAAGCTGCCGTCAAATTTTAGAGAAGTTAAAAACGTTAGAAAATCAAGGATATCAGTTTGAAGCGGCAGAAGCTAGTTTTGAATTACTGATGCGATCGATACTTGAGCCTGGGAAGCAACTATTTCAACTCAAGGGTTTTCAGGTTCACTGTAATATTCATCAAGAAATAGATAACACAGCTAGCAAAGCTTTAGCTACGATAAAAGTAGAGGTAGATGGCAAAAATCTATTAGAGGTAGCAGAAGGCAACGGTCCAGTAGCTGCTTTAGACTTGGCTTTACGCAAGGCATTGGTTAAGTTTTATCCTGAAATTGCTGCTTTTTACTTAGCAGACTACAAAGTTAGAATTTTAGATGGCAGTGCAGGAACAGCAGCTAAAACCCGTGTGTTGGTGGAATCGAGTAACGGAGTAGAACGATGGACAACTATAGGAGTATCGACCAATATTCTCGATGCTTCTTACCAAGCAGTAGTCGAAGGTATGGAATATGGTTTACTATTGCAAGCCTCCAACAAAAATAAAGTAAGTATTGTTAATTAAGGAACGGATCTAAACTATACACATGACGGCTCTTCCTCCCACAACTAGAAGTAGACTTAAAAAAATTCCCCAAGCTCCAGGTGTTTGGGAAGGAGATCGCCGTAAGTTGGGAACTATGGCATCTTACTTAGATGCAAATATAGATGCCGATGAAGAATGTATTATCTGGGTTGATGGCTCAGAAGGTTCTGTCAGAGCAATGGATGTAGTGTCTGAAGAAATAGGAATTGAAGCAGTGGTTCGTACTTTGTTGCGGGCGATTGAATCTCCTCATCATCCAGGACAACCGAATCGTCCCCAAAAAATTATTGTACGCGATCGCGAAATTCAATTTTTGTTGCGGGGGGTTTTGCAAGATCTGGATATTAGTATTGAGTATTCTCCTCAACTTCCGATCATCGATCATCTGTTTGAAGGATTTGTTGAAATGAGCAACGCTCAGCCGTCGGCTCTCCCTTCACTCTACGAAAAAGCTATTAAGGATACTGCTATAAAAATTTGGGAGAATGCTCCTTGGGAATTATTAGCCGATAGTGATATTTTGCGTGTTGAGCTAAAAAACTGCGAAATAGACCAAATATATCTCTGCATCATGGGCATGATGTCAGCCGAATATGGCGTATTGCTCTATCGCTCTTTAGATTCTCTTAAACAATTTCGTGCTGCTGCTTTGGGGGATAGTGAGTCATCCACACAATTAGAACAGGCTTTTTTAGCCCAAGATTGCTGGTTTCTTAACTACGAGGAAGTAGAAATAGAAGACCAAGAGATAATCGATGCAGTAGAAATTGAGCCTTTTTTTGGCAGTATTCATCCTTTTGAAGGAATGCGTCCCTTTTTAGATGAAGAAGAAACTAAAATTGTCTATACAGCTTTGCAATCTTTACTGCGTTTTTGTAGTCGCAACCGAACAGCCCTAGCTCAAGAACCAATTGAAACAATATCAAAGTCATATCGCATTAATTTGCCTGAATGCGCAACAGACCAAAAAACCATATCCACTAAAGTTTCTACTTTACCTGAACTTACAGAAGAATTATTAAATATTGGTGTAGGCGATCGCGAAGCCTGG
>JASJDX010000227.1 GCA_030064975.1 Pleurocapsa sp. MO_192.B19 | reverse complement strand
GATCTCTTCCTTCTGCCGCGCCAAATAAAACATAGTGTTCCAGAGGATTCATCCCTTCGTCGGCAACATCAGTATATGTGGTGAGATAGTAGTCAGAATCAAAAAAGGGATTAGGATCTCTTCCTTCTTGCGCTCCTGATTTTACATAGTGCAGCAAAGGATCTCCACTAAAATCTCCTCCAGCAAGAGCCGTTGCTACATCAGGATTTTGCTCTAGGTAGTACTGACTGTCAAACAAGGGACTAGGATCGCGTCCTTGTTGTGCCCCGAATTCAACATAGTGCAGCAGAGAATCAATTCGGTTACCATTGATCATACTATTATTAATTATAGTCTGAGTGGAATTATTTGTAGTCTGAGTGATCTGAGTTTGAGATGCTACATCAGGGTTACTATTAAGATAGAACTCTGAATCGAATATGTTGAATTCAGCGACAGGACGTTCAATACGAACCCACTCCTCTCCATTGAAGAATTCATAGATGAATTGTCCATTTTGTGTTGAGTATGTGAAACCACCTGTTAATTGTGTGATATTACTTGTTGATTTTGTTGTAATAGTTATCATGTTCTCGCCTCAAAAATAAAATTCAAATTCAAAGAAGTTAGTCTTCGGATTTAGTAAGCCTAATTTATTGTTTGGTCGTGGTTGATAGTGACTTCTGAAACAGATACACCAGCGATCGCATCTAGTTCAGCAATAGTCGGCATTTGTAAATCTTGAACTTTGCTTCTTTGTCTCTAATATAATTTTGTTTAAATGTTTAATTTGATTGTTGAGTTAAATTCAGGAGTATAATTCTTTTTTTTGAGTCAAGCTGAGACAAACAAAGTTTAATATCAAAATCGAGACTGCTTGGCAAAAATAGTAATTAACAACTTAAAAGACAAAATCAGACTAATTCAAAATAAAAGTAAACCCATTAATTTTTAATTTAACGATTAATCACCAGATTTTAAAACCAAAAAAAAGACCGCTTCTAGTTGAAACGGCCGCGAATACCGAATCAAGAGGAAAACAACTTTGATTAGTTTTATTGTACTTATTAATAAATAAGATATATTGAGTTTTATTGAGGATCTAAAACCAATTTGTAGCTAATTTATTTATTTATAGCGATCGCTCATTTATAATACTTATGTGCCAAATAAGCTGCTTTGACTCAAAATCCTCAATATCACATGTAAAAGATGATATTATTTGCCCCAAATTTGATTTTAAAGCTTGATTATTTATTTAATGGCTAATTTGTAAAATTTATTTTTTGCTTGAACTTTAAATAACAGGTTTAAATTAATCTTGATTATTCTAGGATAATATTGCGAAATTTAACAGTATAATGTCCTGAGAGAGAAGGTCTAGTGTAAACTAATTTTAAAGCAGCTATTTCTCTAATTTCTGTGGGTATTTCTAAAAAATAAATGGAAATTTTTTCTTGACTACGGTTCCTCCAATCGGAGCTACTACCTGATTGATTACTATACTGAATACCTGTGGAAAAATAAAAATATTTGGATTGAATACTTGTGGAAAAATATTCGTTTCCTGAAAAATCAATCATTCTTGTTTTCCCAGGAATTAAGGTAAGCTTTCTGTCATTACTTTGATTGCTTAGAGTAAATTTACATTTGACAGACTGACCCGATCTATTACAACCTTTAAGTTCAAATCTAATACCATTATCCTCAACAATTTGCTGGGCTTCGTCTAAAGAATTTACCTGAGAATTCGGAATATGCTTCTCTGCCTCGGCATCAGTAGTACTTATTACTGGGCTTGCTACTAATTGAGATCGTTCGTCATTTATTCCAGCCAGTTCCTTATAGGTGTTGATAGGAATGGCGTAGCTAGCTCTTCCCTGCTCGTCAAAATCTAGTCCATGAATCTCTATCAAAAGACTATTTTTATCTAGTAGCGGACTACCATTAAGTTCTGGTGGTGTTAGCGAACTCTGTTGAGATAACTGCGATACTTCTAAGGGTGATTGCGCTGTTGCAGTATTAGTTAAAGTGCTGTTAACAGCTAAAATCCATCCGAAAGCTAATGCTGCTGTCAGTCTGTGCGAAAAGTTCATAGGAAGTTACCATCTAAGTACAGATCCCGTCTTAAAGGTCAACCAATTTGACCATAATTAGGAGCGCAAGGTTGGCCAGTTTTGATGACTCCATAAACAATAAGTGCTCCTAAATTGGCTATCGGATGCTTTCCTTTTTGACGTAAGCGAGCGCTTGGACTTTGGACAAAATTTGATTTTTTGTCTTTCTTTTTCCAGTATGTTGGATTATTTCAATCAATAATTCAGTCAAATTTAGGACTGGGAAAACTCAGTTAAATTCAGGTTGGGACTTTTTGTTCTGTTGCCAAACCAAGTCTGAACTCATAGAACAATACAAGTTTTGAGAGTTACAGTTGTGATTTTTGTGTAGTGAAAAATGACTGATTCTTCGACACTAGTGGTAGAAAAGAAGCAATGTTGGGGTATATCTTTTAGTCAAAAAGACATCAAAGAAGTCAAGCCTTTTGATTTAGGGAGCCTAATTTATTGTTTGGTCGTGGTTGATAGTGACTTCTGAAACAGATGCACTAGCGATCTCATCTAGTTCAGCAATAGTCAGCATTTGTAAATCTTGAACCTTGCTTCTTTGTCTCTAATATCATTTTGTTTAAATGTCTAATTTGATTATCAAGTTAAATTCAGGAGTCAGCCCAGTCAAGGTGGCGTGAGCTCAAAGAATTATTCTCAATAGAATTGAGCTATTTACTCAAGTTGCAGGTTATGAACTTCAAAAAAAGGCGTTGCTGAATCAGTATCGCAGTAAGTCGATCGGTTAGGACAGAAAAGTTAACTGCTTGTAAGTAAGTAATAAGTAATAAGTAATAAGTAACAAGATACGGTTTCAATCAGATGTTGTTGATGCTTTTTGATGTATGTAATACAAGGGAGATTTATCTTGTCGTAGAGAGTTAAAAAACACGCATCACTTGTAGATATAGCCTTTCTCAAATTAGTGAGGTACGCCCCAATTAGCTATTAGCCATTAGCTATTAGCAAAAACCAGGGTATCAGACTGTACCTCATTCAAATGAGAATCGCTATAGATTGCTTCATGCTCTTGAAACAGGCGATCTCTGTTCTTTTTGTTTCATTAGCCTCTATTGCTGCCACCAGACGAGCCAAAAAGGGGAAAAATTGATTAGGCTCAGGTTTTTTTGGTACTGGTGGTCTCATTTTTATTTCAAGGCGATAAACGATCTCCCTTTCTCTTATTCAAAATAAAAATTCGCCTAAATAAACCTAAATTTAGCCGAGTCAAGGCTAGAAAATTAATTTTAATACTCCTGAATTTAACTAAACAATTAAGGAAAATAAACAAACATAATGATAATACAAAACAAATAAACATGAACGAGAACATTGCTCGATTGAACTCGTACTAAAGATTTTGCTTGAGATGAAATTGAGTATAAAAAAGGAGTTGTATGAAATGAAATTTATCAAAAATTATTTATTAGGTATTTTAATCTTTTTTTGTAATTTTATCCTATTTTATTCCCCTGGTAACACTCAAGAGAATCTGAATGACCAAGAAGCTGAAACACAAGAAATTAGTAGACAAGCAGAGGCATTATTACAAGATGAGTCAATAAAGAATGATAATATTTTCTTTAGTGATCAGACAGAAAAATTAGATGTAGAATCTGTTGACGCAAGACCTTTTCCTGTACGTTTGCGTGCCCCCAATAATAGTCATTCAGATGATTATTCTGATTTTGATAAACCCCAAGGGGTTATATTAGAATATAGGCACGAGTTTTAACAATATGTCGGGCAGAATTCCCCATCTTCTAAAGTTGCGGGATGAATGCCCGACATATTGTTAATTAAAGCGGCAAAAAATATGCGATAAACGCTACCATTTAAATTCAATCAATTGCTGTCTAATCTACTAAATTAATTTTCCCTTTTATCATTCTGAGAACACATAAAAGTTGCCTCACAAAATAATGAATAGCAAATTTATTGGCTAATGGCGATCGCCAAATAAATTGAAGACCCTCAAAATCAATCGCTCATGGCTAAATTCAGGTACAATGAATACCTCAGGATCTAGGTATCAACAGATTGGGCGATGAAATTCAATCTAGATGAAGCTCTCAACACTGCCAATCAAGCAGTGTATCAAAAACAGAACCGCAATCTTACTGATGTAGAAATAATAGTCTTTAAAGGAGCTTGGGAACGAGAAGACTACGATACGATCGCCGCCAAAAACCAATATGCTACTAGTTACATTAGTCAGGATGTCGCGCCGAAACTATGGAAGAATTTGTCAGAAGCTCTAGGGGAAAAAGTTAAAAAAAGTAATTTCAAAGAAACCCTCAAAAGACTTTGGGAAAGTGAATCAAACTCAGGTAAAAGTTTATCAACAGCAGAAAAAAAAGCTGGTCATTTTACTAATTTAGAAAGATCAGCTTTGCTGGTGCGCGAAGCGCAATCGCCTGTGTTAAAAAATCACCATAGCAAACTTAAATTAACTTATACTACTGATGTATATGTTGAGCGTCCTCCTATAGAATCAATCTGTTATGAGACATTACTACAGCCTGGTTCTTTAGTTCGGATTAAAGCTCCTAATTTAATGGGCAAAACATCTCTTATTACTAGAATTCTGCCTCTAATAACTAAAGAAGGATACTATACAGTTAATTTAAGTTTTGAATTGGCAGATAGAAGTACCCATTTTACTAACCTCAACAAATTCTTACGCTGGTTTTGTCTGAATGTTACAAGAGAATTAAAATTTCCCAATCAGTTAGATGAATACTGGGATGAAGAAGCAATGGGAGCAAAAGTTAGCTGCACTACCTATTTTGAAGAGTATTTATTGTCTGAAGTAAAGAGTCCCCTTGTTTTATGTTTAGATGATGTAGATTTACTCTTTCCCTATCCAGAAATATATGAAGACTTTTTTGGTTTATTACGTTCCTGGTATGAGAAGGCTAAAACTAGAAAACTTTGGCAAAAATTACGGTTAGCGATCGCACATGCCACCGATGTGTATATCAGATTAAACATCAATCAATCTCCCTTTAATGTAGGATTGCCAATTGAATTACCAGAGTTCACCGCCGAACAAGTTCAAGAATTAGCTAAATTACACGAAATAGAAGCGAACCAAGATATTGAATATTTGATGTCAATGGTAGGAGGACATCCCTATTTATTAGAACAAGCGTTCTCTTATCTAAAAAATAATCAAAACGTTAGTTTAGAAGAAATTTTAAATCAAGCTCCTACAGATGCAGGTATTTATAGCAACCATCTAAGAGAATACTGGTTAAATTTGCAACAAAACCCAGAACTAGCTATAGCTTTTAAACAAGTAGTTACTGATAATAGTCCAGTAAAATTAGAACCAATATCTGCCTATCAATTACAGAGTATGGGTTTAGTAAAATTGTTGGGAAATCAAGTAGAACCTCGTTGCAATTTATATCGTCAGTATTTTCGCGATCGCGCAGAATCTCTATAATAAGAATGTTGATATAACTCAATATTTAATGGCTTATGCTTTATCCATAAGTCTTTACCCATAAGTACTGAAATAGCTACGAAAGTAAGTATTGTAGTCATAGCAGAGTTAGAGGAATTAAATCAATTTCAATAAAAGTTTTTTTGGTTCAAAATGCATTTGGTGTCAATTAGTATAAATTGCTCGGTTGTCAACACTGAACAGCTATCTTGATACTCTTGCAATGCAGGAACATCTCCTTGTTTCAGACTAGCGATCGCATTTTGCGCTACTGGTTGATGTTGTTTTAACCAGTAATTACTTTCTATGTATTCAGGTGTAAAACTAGATTGTTCAATCAAGAAAAAATCCACATTATATTGACGAACAAACTTTTTAACTACTGCGATATCAGTACTATATTGAGCAGCAATTAAATCGATCGCTTTTTGGCGATAAGGGAAGTAGTATCCTGTGTGGTAGGGAATGGCATATTCTCTACTAACTAAAATTGAACGTTGAGCAAAAGTTGGTAAATTGTCTGTTTCGGAAGTCAGGGAAGCTACCATTGTATCTTTCGGTTGCTGTTGCAAAAATTCATATAGCTCAACAGCATTGCCTTGTTGATATTGAGTCCAAACAAAGTTTTGCACAAAATGAGGATAAAAAACTAATAAACTGCTTAAAAATAGCAAACTTAGAACTGCTAATATTTTGGGGTAAATCTGGCTTTTAGTACGGCGATTAATAATTTTCTGCAGTAAAAAATGAATAATTATTGTGGTACTAATGCTACCTATAATTATAAAAATTATTCTTAAGGAATTTTGAGTATAGCGACTAGGAAGATGTAGCTTGAATAATGATAAATGGGCAATACCGAACATTACCAAAGATACCAAAATTAACTGAATTAATAAATTAATTTTAGGAGTAACTTTTTGAGTCAGAGGAAATATAGTAGGTGATTTAAATAAAAATGGTAAGAATATCGCTAGACAGTTTAGAGGAGGCATTAACGCCGAAGATAATCTGATACCACTACGACTGCCGTCTAACCAGAAATTTAAAGGATTTTGATCGTTAAAAAAAAATGAGCGACCATTAATAGCAAAATCTGGTAAACTACGAGCCTCAGATAATGTAATAATTGGGGCATATTCAGAAGTAGAAATAGCATAAGGTAGCAGTACTATAAAAGCTACTGCCAACCCACAAAAACAAAAAAAAATGTCTTGGGATTTTTGTCTTTTAGTTTGTCTTTTAGGATGTAATAAGTTATTTTTAAATTTTCCTAACTGGACAATTAATAATCCCGAACAAATAAAAACTAGAGAAGGATAAAATAATCCACATAAGAGAATTAAGATACTTGTTAGGGGTAAAGAACGCCTTAGATAATAATATAAAAATGCTAATAGTAAGGGAACAGCAAAAGCTTTGGGAGTACCAGATACTAAACCATCTTGTAACCATAGATTTTGATTCAGCAAGAGGGTAGCAATAAATCCTGTAAACGGAATTGGGAAAAACTCCATTACCAAAACAAAGCAATAGTATGTCGTGATTAGCCCTAAAATTCCTGGTAGTAATTTACTAATAACTAGAGGATCGATCTTTAAAGCTGCTGGTATGGCATAGATTATTTTGTAGCCTAGAGGTGCAATAGATTGAAAGTAATCGGCAATTAAATCATTGGGAAACAACTCTGAATCTAAGTAGCGTCGCATCCAAAATACGTGTTGTCTAGCATCGTCTTGTACTACGTATTGACTGCTAAAAGCTTGTTGTAAAGCCATAAAACTATAAATTAGGGAAAATAATATGGCGATAGCCAGCCAAAAACGCGATATTCTCTTGAGGGATAATTGAGGTTCAACAGTAAAAAAAAATTGATTAATTGTCTTAGTAATTGTATTTGCTGGCATGGGTTTCTCACACAATTATTTATTTAATTTGATTATTTAATTTGCCAGAGAGATTGAGTGGGTTCAATTGGTTCGATTTTTGCTTCAGTACTTTGCTGAATTGCTTGAATTAATTCTTCGTAGGGCTTAAATAAGAATACATCACTAAAACCCAGGGGAATTTCTACTTGCTGAATGTCTTCAGTAAATAACATAAATTTTGTTTGTTTTGGCACAAGATAGCTGAGGGAAGTGAGGCGACTTATTCTTTCTGTATTACCAAGAATTAGAGGTTGAGAACTTTGCTCAATTATTTTAGCTATTTGAGGATTGTAATAACTACTGTATTTGTTCCACCAAGCCTTTGCTGTAACTATATTTCCACAACACCAAATTCCTCCAGAGATGAGCGCAATTGTAATTAATTGCCATAAAGTCCTTTGTCTGTGGCTACTTTTAATAGCGGTAATTTTGGAGGCTAAACAGTATGCAACCGCAAGTTCAATTCCTAAATGCACTGGAATAATATATCGGCTAATGGTCGATCGCTGTCCGCCAGAAATCAAGTCAGGTAAACCTAAGCAAATCGCCGTAACACCAATTAATAGCAAAATAAATAAGCTAGCAGATTTGTTTCCCCGACG
This sequence comes from Pleurocapsa sp. MO_192.B19, assembly GCA_030064975.1. Taxonomy (GTDB): domain Bacteria; phylum Cyanobacteriota; class Cyanobacteriia; order Cyanobacteriales; family Xenococcaceae; genus Waterburya. Next base: position 4,661 of record JASJDX010000227.1, on the reverse strand, counting down.
TACTAGATAATAAAGACTATAAAAAATTAATAATAAAATTGGGATCAGTGTATAGGTGATCGAGTTACTGTAGTCTAGCGGTATATCTTGTCCCGTCTCAACATTAAAAAGGCGATCGCTATAGCCAACTTGCAAATCAAAAAAGACTGAGCTTAGATTTAAGCACCACCGTTGCAGCCACGTACCAAAAGCAATTTCTCGTTGGATCCAGCCCCCAACTCCATCACCATTAAAAATAAATACCCAAATCCAAGGACTAAATAATACAATGCCAATACCTGAAGCAGCTACATAGTTAGTTAGTAATTTATTTCCCGAAAACTTGCCTAAAATTGCAGTATAAATACCATGAGCCACAAATACGAACACAGCTAAAGGATGGGCATATAAACCCAAAGCTACACTCACGGCATATAATGACCAAGAACTTTTATTTCTCGATCTAATTGCTCTGAGAAATGTCCAGCAAGAAAACAGCATCGTTACAGTAAGGAGACTGTATTCTCTGGCTTCTTGAGCATAGAGCAAATGAAAAGGAGAAACTGCCATTAACGTTATAGCGAATAATCCTACCAAAGTAGAAGCAAATAATTCTTGAGTTAGGAAATACATACAGGGAAAACTGAGCAAACTGATTACCGCTGCTACTCCTCTAGTAACTGTTAGAGAACTTCCTAGCCATTCCATCCCTAATCGAGCCAACACATAATAAAGAGGTGAATGTTCCGAAGATGCGATCGCTTTGACTCCAACTCCAAAATTCCTCTCACTAGTAAGACGCTGAAACTTTTGCAATTCTTCTAGATCAATTACTTTGGCAACAGGAGCTTGTTCGACAAACTCATTACGGGTATAACCAGAGACTCGTAATGAAGTATGTACTTCATCAATCCAATACACCTTCTGGTCTAAATTAGTAAATCGTAGTCCAATACTCAACAGCAAAATTATTATTACCGAAATAGTAATCCAGTTGCCAGAGAATTTCATTGTATTCTTTAATAATCTCATTAAAGGACGAAGAGCAAAGATGATCGATGTGGTAGAGGTAGTATATATAAAAGTTGGAGGGAATAAAAGAAAATTTTCTCAATTCTGCTACTCTCTTTAACTTTCCTATCGTCTCCTGCTGCTTAGATATAGACTCAAAGTTTTTTTGATTTAGGGCAAAACTTTTTTAAAAGGATGCCAGGTTTACTTTTAGGATTTAAGATAGAAATATATTTCTAGACCTCAATTGTATGACCCTAACTTGTAACACCTTGATGGAGAAAGTTAAGGTCATTTTTTTTTGCCAATTGATTGATAAAACAGATTTAAAAATACCCTAAGTGTTTTTACTGGTTACTGTGATATAAATTGATGTATATCATGAAAACTCTGTTATATTTGTCTGACAAAATTTAGACAATTAAATTGCTGAGTATTAATTTTAATTCTGAATTTTCAGTAAAATGTTTTGTACCCTCTGATAGAAATCATCTCGGCGATCGTAATAAGTTTTTAGCTGATTAAAACGGTTAATTGTCAAGTTATTCTGTTGGACAATTAATCGAGATTGATTGCAATAACGATCAGCAATTTTACGGATATTGGAGTTTAACTTTTGCAAAGTTTCTTGTTGATCGCAAATTATATTTGGTGGTGGTTCATTAATAATATTTTTTATTTCTTTATAAACCTGTCTTCTTAATAGTTCAACCTGATAACCTGCTTTAGCATAATTTTCCGTTTCTTCTGGAGTAAATTGTTGGGCATAAGCATGAGCCGTAAAAGAAACAGATGATGATTGTCTAGATGCTTCTGGGCTAAAACCACTTAGCAATCCTATTGCTGCCAATACACTACTAGTCACAATACGAATATATATTTTATTTAGTTTAGGTAAAGCCAAATTAACCTTTGACATAATTGAGAACAAATATAAGTACTAAAAACATTGCTAATTATTCTGAGCTAATTTCTCAGACATAAGTTCCTGTTTTTTCAATTTTTTAGCTAAAAATTTAATTAAATTATGCTTAGGTAGCAACTAGCAACTAGCTACTAGCCATTAGCTACTAATAATTAATGAAAATTACTTCTCCTCAGATTTAATTAGCTTTGAGAAAGGCGTTTAACAGTTGCCCCCCCAAGTAAACGGTCTGTTTCTATTAATAAACTGGGGATTTCCTTGGCATAGGAGCTTTTTGCTAAACAAGATTCTAAATTGAGTTGAGCAACCTTATCTGCTTTGGCTCCAGGAAACCAATGACCACCATTAGTCAGTAGGTTATATCGTGCTTGACCATATTCGATCATGTCGTAGGCAAGAGCTAAATTACGTAACCACAAAATGACAGGAATATTCACATTACCTGGAGTATTTTCGTAGCTGGGTAAACCGAGGCGCCAATTATCTAGCCAATCTTTACCCAAAACAGCGATCGCTTCTTGTGATAAACGCTCTAAAATAGGCGGTAAGATTTGCTCGGCTCGATCTAGCAAAGATAAAACTTTTAAGTGTTCATCAAAATCTGATGGTTTGGCTGCACCCAAGCTTAGAGTATGTACTTCAGGATGGGATAAACAAAATAAATCATTAAACACCATTGGACTTAAGGGTTGACATAATTCCACTAGCTTTGGTGGGGGGTTATAAAGATGTCCTCCTTTATCGGAAGGAGAAATAATAAATACTCCCATATCCTGACGCCGAGCTGCTTCTATGGCTGACCAATTCCATTGATTGATGTAATACCAATGAAGATTAACATAGTCAAATTCACCAGTTTCAATAACTTTGGTAATTATTTCCGTCGAGCCATGGGTAGAAAAGCCAATATGTCTAACTTTGCCTTCTGCCTTGAGTTTTTTGGCTTCATCTAAACATCCACCAGGACGGATACTATGGTGAAATACTTCTTCATTATTAATACCGTGCAGTCCTAATAAATCTACATATTCTAATTGACAAAAATGAAGTGATTGCTGAAATTGACGACGAAATTCTTGGGGATCGGGTTTAGGAGAGACTTTGGTTTGAAAAATTAGCTTTTCCCGTGAGAGTTGGGTTAATATTTGTCCCAACTGCATCTCTGAGCTACCATAACCCCTGGCAGTTTCGATATGATTAATACCAAGCTCAAATGCACGACGAATAGTGGCTTCAAGATTACGCTGATTAGCTTCGGGTATTTGAGACTGGGGTAAATCCTGCCATTTATATTGATATCTCATGCCTCCGCAGGAGAAAACGGGCATCTGTAATTCTGTGCGACCAAATCGCCGATATTGCATGATCAAACCAGTATCTTTATTTTTGTTTTTACCTCTACAAATATTATTTTAGATATTTTTTAGATATGATTTGTAGACGACAAGAGCGATTAACTAATTTGTATGAAAATTCTTTTAGTGGATGACGAAACCGAATTAAGCGATCCTTTAAGCCGAATTTTATTACAAGAAGGGTATAAAGTAGACGTAGCGGATAATGGTGCAAGGGGAATGGAATTAGCTCTGCAAAATCACTATGATCTGTTAATTTTAGATTGGATGTTGCCTCATAAATCGGGATTAGAAATTTGTCGCGAGGTGCGATCGCATTTTTTGGCTACCCCTGTATTATTTTTAACTGCCAAAGATACTGTAGACGATCGCGTTGATGGTTTGGATGCAGGGGCAGATGATTATCTAGTTAAACCTTTTGAACTACGGGAATTGTTAGCTAGAGTCCGTGCTTTATTACGTCGTTCGACTTTAGAAACGCCAAATGGCGATCGCTTGAAATTAGCAGATTTAGAATTAGATCTAGAAAATCAGGTTGCCTATCGCGGTGATAAGGCGATCGCTCTTTCGGCAAAAGAGATTGAGCTTTTAAAATACTTCATGCAGAACCCAGATCGATTATTAACCCATGAAGAAATTTATAGTTATTTATGGCAAGCTGAAGAACAACCCAGCAGTAACGTCTTAGCTGCTTTAGTACGACTATTACGACGCAAGATTGAAATTAAAGGAGCAACAACCTTAATTCATACTGTATACGGTAAAGGTTATCGTTTTGGCATTAATTAAATAATTAACTAAGTATTAAAAATATTAGATGCTACTTCTGGTGCGAGGCTAATTTATCTGCCCATCTAGTTGTTTCTGGTAACCGATATTTAGTTAAACACCCCATCACATAGTCGATCGCCGTAGGTAAACTAATCTTGTGTCCCACAGATATATAAATTGGTTTGACTTTAGTGCGCGATCGCAATACTACCCCAATAGTTTCATCTCGATCTATTAATGGTTGCCAGTTACCTTTTTCCAGAGGAATTTCTTCGTGAGTACCAATAAACCGAGATTTAGCTACTCCAATAGTAGGCAGATCGAGCAACACTCCTAAGTGACAAGCTAATCCAAAACGACGCGGATGAGCAAAACCCTGCCCATCACAAAGAATTAAATCGGGATTAATAGTTAACTTTGGTAAAGCTGCTAAAATCGCTGGAAGTTCACGGAAAGAAAGATATCCAGGTACATAGGGAAAAGCTGTAGGTATGCGAGCGATCGCTCGATCTACTAGCTCTAATTCGGGATAACTCAATACAGCCACTGCCGCTTTAGAAATGGCATAGTTATCCTCAAAACCAATATCTACCCCCGCTACATATTTAACTTCCCCCAAA
>JASJDX010000226.1 GCA_030064975.1 Pleurocapsa sp. MO_192.B19 | reverse complement strand
AATGCCGATTATCTAGAAGCATATCAATATCGAGGTTTTATTTTATCGAAGCTAGGTTATGAATATCGAGCCGATGCAGAGTTTAAGAAAGCACATCAAATTAAAGTAAAGCATAAAATCAACAAATCTTCTGCTAAAAAGTATACTCCTCAAGCTTATGCTAATCGAGAATATACCACTGAAGCTAAGGTTAAAACTCAAAGTGATAATAATAGTAATGGTAATAGTCTATTGCAATACTGGCGCACTATACTATCTGCCAATCAATCTGTTAGGTGTTTAGTTATTAGTAAAGATGGTCAAACTTTTGCCAGTGCTAATAACGATCAAGAAATCAAACTTTGGCAGGTAAATACAGGTCAAAGAGTTAGTACTTTTCATGGTCATACTAATAAAGTTACCTGTCTAATAATGAGTCATAGTGGTCAAACTTTAATTAGTGGTAGCCAAGATAAAAGTATTAAATTTTGGGATTTAAAAGAGAAAAAAATACTTCGTACTCTAGGGGGATATTTTAATGGTCATTTAAGTGAAGTAGTTGCCCTTGCTATTAGTCCCGACAATCAAACATTGCTGAGTTGCGGTGCGGATAACTCACTAAAAATTTGGGATATAAATAGAGGAAGAGAAACTCAAAATATTTTTTGTTCTGCGGCTATAACTTGTATCGCTTTTAGTCCTAATGGTAAACTTTTTTGTAGTGGTGGCTTAGAGCCACAATTAAGAATTAGACAGATTATAAATGGGCAGGTAATTCGCTCAATTAATAATAATGGGGCTATACTATCTCTAGCTTTTAGTCCTGATGGCAATTTACTAGCTACGGGAGGTTTTAATCGCAATATTAAATTGTGGGATCTCGCTACAGGGAAAGAAGTTTATACCTTCCAAGGACATTTAGATCGAGTATCAACAGTTAATTTTAGTAATGATGGTAAAACTTTAATTAGTGGTAGTTGGGATAAAACTATCAAGTTGTGGAATCTCACTACAGGAAAAGAAATAGTCAGTGTTTCAGGACATTCTCATAAAATTCATACTATTGCGATCGCATCTGATAATCAAACTTTAATCAGCGGTAGTGCCGATCAGACAATTAAACTCTGGCGATGTAATTTTTAACACTATTATTAACTACTTAATTTGCTCCTAATATTGTATTGTTATGAACAGGGGAAAATCCCCAACTAAGAATAAACTTGGCTCATAACAGAAATTAGTAACAATGTCAGATATAAACATTGCTATTGTTGGATGCGGTTTTGTAGCCGACTATTACATAAAAACCTTGCAAAACTATCCAGAACTAAAAATAGTAGGAGTATATGATTGTAACCAGACAAGAACAAAAAACTTTGCTCAATACTATTCTGTCTCTGCGTATCGTTCCTTTGAGGAATTATTGACGGATAAACAAGTCAATCTTGTGGTTAATTTAACTAATCCGAAGAGTCACTTTGAAATAACTCTAGCTTGTTTAGAAGCTAACAAACATGTTTATTCTGAGAAACCTCTGGCAATGGAACTGGAGAAAGCAGAAAAACTGGTAAATATCGCCGAACAAAAAGGACTGTATCTCTCGTCAGCTCCTTGTAATCTTTTAAGTGAAACGGCACAAACTATTTGGAAAGCATTACGGGAAGAAGTAGTTGGGAAAGTTTACTTGGTTTATGGCGAAATGGACGATGGATTAATTCACAAAATGCCCTATAAATCTTGGATTAGTCAATCGGGTATTCCTTGGCCATACAAAGATGAATTTGAAGTAGGTTGTACTTTAGAACACGCTGCTTACTACCTATCCTGGTTTCCTGCCTTTTTTGGACGGGCAGAAAGTGTTACAGCCTTTAGTTCCAGCCTGATTGAAGACAAGAAAACTGACGTTCCTTTAAAGATAAATTCTCCCGATTTCTCCGTAGCTTGTATCAAATTTGCTTCAGGAGTAGTAGTAAGGTTAACCTGTAGTATAATCGCACCCCACAATCACGCCTTGAGGATTTTTGGAGATCGAGGAGTTATTAGCACTAAAGATTGTTGGTTTTATGATTCTCCCGTTCGTATTAGACGGATGTTTAATATCAGACGTAAAATGATCTTAAGTCCGATCAAACAAAAATATCCACTCAAAGGCAAGAAATTTAAAAAATTTGACTACCGCAGTTCCTTTCAAATGGACTTTGCCAGGGGTATCGCTGAATTAGCCAGTGCGATTCGGGAAAATCGTCCTTGTCGTCTCTCTGCCAGATACTCTCTTCACGTTAATGAACTGGTTTTAGCAATCCACAATGCCAGAAAAACTCATAATACTCATATGGTTAAATCTACTTTTGCTACCATTGAACCTATGTCTTGGGCTAAGTAGGAGCAAAAGATCAAAGATAACAAAAGTAAATATTCTTTTTAAAAATCCAAAATATAAACTCACAAATGCCATCACAATTTATTCGTTGGGGAATACTGGGGACGGGATTCATTGCTGGAGAATTTGCTAAAGGGCTTAGTTCTGTTGCTAAAGCTAAATTACTAGGTGTATCTTCGCGAAAATCAGCTAACGCCCAATCTTTCGCTAAAATATTCCAAGTACCAAGATCTTACGATAGCTACGAACAGTTAGTGGCAGATCCAGATATTGATGTTGTTTATATTGCTACTCCTAATCATACCCACAAAGATCTGTGTATTTTATGCTTGAAGGCTGGTAAACCTGTTCTCTGCGAAAAGCCATTTACACTAAATGCCCAGGAAGCGCGAGAGGTAATTGATTTAGCACGTCGTCAACAATTGTTTTGCATGGAAGCGATGTGGATGCGCTTTATGCCTTTGATTCAGAAAGTTAGAGAGATGATTGATCAGGGAGTGATTGGCGATGTAAAAATGCTGATGGCTGACTTTGGCTATCCTTTCGCTTATGATGCCAACAGTCGCTTTTTCTCACCCCAATTCGGTGGCGGGGCGTTAATGGATCGGGGTATATACGGACTTTCTCTAGCTTATTATCTTTTAGGTCCACCAACAGAAATAATAGCACAAGCGGCGATCGCTCCTACAGGTGTAGATGAGCAGTCATCAATCTTACTAAATTATCCTCAAGGGAAATTAGCTGTTTTGTCTCAATCTCTGTGTACTTATACTTCTAATCAGGCAGTGATTATGGGAACAACTGGAAAAATCTCGCTCCATGAACTATTTATTAAACCTGAAAAAATATCTTTACGTAAATTTACTCAATTAACTCAATCCTATGCTTCTCCTTTGATACCCCTTAGTTTTAAACAAAAATTAGTTGCTGCCGCTAAACAAAATCAACTGATTAAGCGTTTATATATTTCTTTGTCAGGTTTACTAAACTCAGCTCAAGTAACAGTTAAACCATTAGAAGGTAATGGTTATAACTATGAGGCAATAGAAGTTATCAATTGTTTGAACAACGCTCAACTAGAGAGTAAAATTATGCCTCTAGATGAAACGTTAAAAATTATAGAAGCTGCCGATTACATTTGCAATCAATGGCAAAAATAAATTTTTTAAATTTTTTGATTTCCGTACAATGCTATTAGTTTCTCTTTGGTCTTTATTTTCCTCAATGTAAGTTAGATATAAATACTCTTGAACACAATCAAGTTTTAAAGTTATACCTAATATGAGGCTCTCAAAGTCATAGTTATTTTAATCAATTAAACGAAAACTAATGAAATATGTAGACCTGCAACAAAGATTAAAGCAATATCAAGTCGCAGGATTAGTCAAAGTTAAATTAAATTCTCCTAAATTAGTTTTAGAGATGGAATACGAGCGTTGCTTACAATTGGGACTATCCCAAGGTGAATTAGAAAGATTAACTTCAGTCAAAAAACTAAAATATTTAGAGCTTATTTCTGCTCTAGAAATTTATGCTCATCCTGCTCAATTCCCTTTGAAGTTTATTAAAACTAAAACTTATGATTTGGGACAAGTAAATGATCTACTAGAACTCAAGCTAGCTTTTCCAATTTTTAAAGATAAGCAATATGATTTTAGAACTAAAGTATCTTGGTCAAAATGTGCTTATTCTATAGATATATTGACTAAAAATTCTCAAGATTTTGCTAAATTCAAGCAAGAAGTAAAAGCATTTATTTTTTCAATAAAAGAACAGAAATATCATCATTTAACTGGAGAAATAGCAGTAGAAGAAGCTTATGATGATTTAGCTAATTATCTCAGTTGGTGGAAAGGCGCACAGTGGGAATATACTTTAGCAAACGAAGCTTCCACCCTGGATTTATTAAAGAGAGCTTGGTTGGAACAATATTTAAGTGAACATGATTTAAGCGAATTACTTAAATATACTCCAATTGATTAACTACCCTAATTATAGATAAATAACAAACAGAAAAAACTATGATAAATTCAATTAAATCTAGGGGTAGTTTACAAGGAATTGTTCAATCTTGGAAAGATCAAATTATTTGCTTTTGTCCTAAAGGAGAAGGCTATAATGCCTACTTAGTCAATATCACTAATGGTAATTTAATCAACTATATTCATGCTAATTGTGATGAATTACGTCATTTAGCAACTAACTATGATTTACTTTTAGTCAAAATTAAAGCTCAATATAATGGTTATTTAAAAGAAGCAGTTCTTAATACAATTAAATATGAAGCAACTCGTAGGGCTTTTAAAAAACAGCATGAATGGATACAAGATAGCTATAAAATACTAATTGAGCAAAAACAGATTAATGTCAAGCAACAGACAAAAGAAATTGAAAAAATAAAGCGAATAATCAATAAACAAAAACAAGAAATAACTACTATTAAAACTGAATGTAGAGGACTATTGGCAGCAATACAAGCAGAAACCCTATTAAAACAAAAAGAGGCGGAAATTGAACAAAAAAACCACGAGATAGCCAAATTAAATCAGCAGTTACAGGAATGCGATCGCGAAATTAACACTCTAAAATCTGAATTAAATAATGGTCTCAAGGAGTTAAAACTAAAATATAAATGGTTAATTACTCAGTTTATTCAAGATAGAGTGCAAAAACAGCAAGTTGACCATAAAAATAAGAGCTTGCAAAGTTGCCAAAATCTCTTTAAAAAAGCACAGCGAAAAATCCATTTACTACAGTGTGAAAATAAATTTCTCAAACAAGAAAATGTTAATCTTCAAGGTAAAGTTAAAATGCTCAGGGTTTAATTAGGTAGTAGATAACTATTATTTATGGCTAGAGAAAAAAATATTGATAATTATTGATAATTACAGTGGCGTATTTTTATTTTGCTTGTTAAAACAGACGTGACTTCAATGGCATTGAGCTCGACTAGCCTATATCAGGCTATATGAATAGTTGTAATTGCCATAGTCTGACTAACTGATATTTATTTTTTATTAGCCTTGGTTTTATTACTACTAACTATTAGCAATCAAAATACACATGAGTATTAACACCCAACAGTTTACGCTACAGGAAGTTATTCAAAGTTGGAAAGATCGCATTGTGTGCCATCCTCCTCGTGGAGAAGGCGCGGAGGCTTATATTATTAATTCTAGTACAGGCGATCGCCTTAAATATATTGAGGCTAGTTGTGATAGTCTGCGACACAACGCCACTAATTACGACAGACTGTTAGTAGAAATTAAAGCCAAACATACAGGAATCTATAAAGAAGCAGTTTTAAACACTATTAAATACGAAGCTACGAGAAGGGCATTTAAAACTCAGCATGAGTGGATACACAACAGCTATCAGGGATTAATTAATAACGTAAAAAATAATAATTTTGATCGGCAAATGTTGGTGAAAATTGATAGTCTCAATAAAATGGTGGCAACACGCGATCGCGAACTAAAAAAGCTGAAATCCGAATGTAAAGGAGGACTAAAAGAACTCCAATCCGCATATAAAAAATTACAGCGTCAGTTTGAAAAAGAGAAGCAGCATCGTCAAAAACTAGGCATCAGCAATAAAAGTTTGGGTGCATATAAAGGTCATTTCCGCAAAGCCCAAAAGAAAATTGCTTTCTTAAAAACTGAAAATAATAATTTACAAAAGCAGGTTAGCTTACTAGAGTTCAAAACTAAAAAAGCTAATTGCTAATTGCTGCAGCCTGCTCCGCAGGCAAGCGACGCTAGTACGAGAAGCAGAGCTTCTCCAGTCCGCTTCGCGGACGATGGCGCGTACGCGCTGTTCTTGCGCGTTTCACGCCCTGCGCTAATTGCTAGTTGTCAGTTGTTAGTTGTTTATTATTTACAGCTAACTTGATTTTAAGACTTTGGAAATAAGCTGCGCCAATAATTGCCAAGAAAGAAAAATAAGCAATAATTTGTCCTAAGTATAGAGTTTGTCGGTAGCCAAAGAGAGCTTTTAAAACAATACCTGGAAATTTTTTGTCGGGTAATAAACTTGAGCCATCCCATACTTGTGTACCTAAGATACAAGATGCACCATCTGAGATACACCAATTATAATTATTGAGAGATAATTGCGAGAATAAAGCCAGTGCAGCATCAAAATGTTTGAGCGTACCCATTACTAAACCACCGACAATTAATAATAAAAAGATTCCCATCACCTGAAAGAAAAGGCGGATATTGATCCTAACTCCCAGGGAAAATAATGCTACCCCCATAATGGCTGCAAGAGTTAAACCCGCTACTGCACCCACAGCAGGAAAAATCCAATCTTGCTGAAATTTTGCCAAAATAAACAAGACCGTTTCAAAGCCTTCTCGCAAGACCGCGATAAAAATTAACAAAAATACTGCTTTTCCTGCATTATTGTTACTCAATGCCGAATTAATTGCTCCTTCTACTTCTCCCTTCATAGATTTCGCCTGTTTGGTCATCCAGAGCAACATCCAACTTAACATAGCGATCGCCACTACGCTAAAAATTCCTTCTAAGAGTTGCTTCACTACAGGTGCGTAGATTCCTCCAGCCGTCTCCACTCCTGCGATCGTACCAGCTAATAAAAAGCCTACTGCCACACTGGCAATAATTCCGCCCAAGATACCAAGATAAACCCAGCGATATAGTTGTGTCTGCTCCGCTTTCTTGAGACAAGCCATAACAATACCGACAACTAAAGCAGCTTCAAATCCTTCTCGTAAAGTAACGATAAAAGTGGGTAATGTAGCAGTTAAATCCATAATCAGGCAAAAGTTTAGCAAGATTGAAGTAATTAAGTATTTATTTTAATAATTTCCGTAATTATTCGTCTACGTTCAAAATGTTCAAAATAATTCCGCACAGTAATGCAACGACTAAAAAGAAGGGATATTCAATCGAACATCCCTTCTTTTATTTAAGCTATTTAAGCTTTATTCAAACTTGGATTAGCTAATTACTTAACAGCAACTTTTGCCCCAGCTTCTTCCAGTTTGGTCTTGGTTTCTTCTGCATCCTCTTTAGCAACACCTTCTTTAATAGCTTTGGGTGTAGATTCCACCATTTCCTTAGCTTCTTTTAGACCCAAACCAGTGATACTACGTACCACTTTAAGAATGGCAATTTTCTTCTCTTTGGGTACTTCTTCGAGAATTACATCAAATTCAGTTTTTTCTTCCTCAGCTTCAGCAGCAGCAGCACCAGGAGCTGCCATAACTACTCCAGCAGAAGCAGCAGCACTTACACCAAAAGTTTCTTCAATTTGCGAAACTAGTTCCGAAGCCTCTAAAAGACTTAGAGTTTTCAACTTTTCGAGAATTTCATCAGTTGCAGCAGACATAAATTTTACTCCGTGATCGATAAATAATTAATTAGTTGCGTAGATAGTTTCAGATAATTGCTTATGATTCTTTTTCTGAAACAGCTTTGATACCTCTTGCCAGTCCACTGGGAATTTCTTTAACACCCACAGCAATTTTAGTAGCCAGAGCGTTAATTGAACCAGCGATTTGAGCGTATAGCTCGTCTTTGGTAGGCAAGTCACCTAATGCTTCGACTTGCTCCTTGGTCAGAGCTTTTCCCTCTAATACGCCACCGCGTAATTCGGTTTTTTTGGTTTCCTTCTGGAATCCTTTATAAGCTTTGACTGCTGCGCCTATTTCTTCTCCAGTGAAAAGAAACGCAGTAGCATCACTTAAGAATTCCTGCATCGGTTGCCAATTCTCATCACCATCAACAGCAATGTTCATTAGGGTATTTTTGGTAATCTTACAGCTTGCACCACTTGGGCGCAGACGATTACGCAAGTCGGTAATTTCTGCTACCGACAATCCCTCATAGTTGATTACAAAAGCTAGCTGGGCTTCGCTCAAGCTTTCCTTGAGTTCTGCTACTATCTCTTTTTTGTTGGCGAGGGTTCTCCCCATTCTGTATCACCTCCTTTTTGGTTGGTATCTTTGGGTCTTAAACGGCAAAACCTCCAGCTACTTGCCAGAGGTTGCCTAATGTTTATCCCAATTTCTAACCCTAGAAATCGGTGAATAAAACTGATAGACATTGACCTCGGCAGGATATTAAGCGGATAAATGCGCCCGCTGTCTTTGGTACTAGTCGTTTAATCTTCAATATTTACTTGTAGTGTTTCGTCAAAAATTTCGTTTAGGCTGCTCCAGTCAAACTTAAATCTTGTAAAGCACTGACATCAACTTGAATTGATGGACCCATAGAAGCGGAAACATAGACAGTACGCCAGTAACGACCTTTTGCTCCAGAAGGGCGATTGCGGTCAACGGTTTCCTGTAAAGCTTTTAGATTAGCTAGCAAATCTTCCGCAGAAAAAGATGCCTTACCAAACATAACATGAACGATGCCAGTTTTGTCAGCCCTAAATTCTAATTTACCAGCTTTAAACGCTTCGACTGCTGGCTGTAGATCGGCGGTAACAGTTCCCCCTTTAGGAGATGGCATCAAGCCTTTTGGCCCTAAAACACGACCTAATTTGGCTACTTTAGGCATCATGTCAGGGGTCGCAATCAAGATATCAAAATCCATCATGCCTTTTTGGATATCTTCAATTAGTTCTTCTGAACCATAGATTTCTGCCCCAGCTTCTTCTGCTTCTTTAACTTTCTCACCGCGAGCAATTACCGCTACTCTGACAGTTTGTCCTGTACCTTTGGGCAGACTAACAGTAGTTCTTAATTGCTGGTCGGTATACTTGGGATCGATACCTAGTTTGATATGAGCTTCAGCCGTTTCATCAAATTTTGCTGTAGCTGTCTCTTTGAGTAAATTTAACGCCTCAAGAGGTTCGTAGGCTTTATTTTCATCTACTTTTTTGTTTAATTCTCGCATTCGGCGAGACATTTTTTTTGCCATTTGCTTTCTCCTTGGGTAATTGACGAAGCGGTTTGCCTCTCCCCATTAATTGTTATGAGTAAAATGTTGTGAGTAATAAATTTTGAGTTTTTCGGCAAAAATATAGTTATTCGGCGATCGCCACTCCCATATTTTTGGCTGTACCTGCCACAATTTTCATTGCTGCATCAATGTCGTTGGCATTGAGATCGGGTAATTTGGTTTGAGCAATTTCCTTCAGCTGCTCGCGAGTAATAGTCGCAATTTTCTGCTTATTGGGTTCGCTTGCACCTTTGTCAATTCCTGCTGCCTTTTTAATTAGGACAGATGCAGGAGGTGTTTTGAGGATAAAAGTAAAACTTCTATCTTCAAAAACGGAAATTTCTACAGGAATCACTAGTCCTGCTTTATCAGCTGTCTTAGCGTTGTATTCTTTACAAAACGCCATGATGTTAACACCGTGTTGACCCAAAGCTGGACCGACTGGAGGTGCAGGGTTAGCTTTTCCCGCAGGTAAAGCTAATTTAATTAACGCTACAACTTTTCTAGGCATTTTTTAGTTTTGTTTTTCGACTTGATTAAACTCCAATTCTACTGGAGTATCTCGCCCAAAAATAGATAATAAAGCTTTTAGCTTACTTCTTTCTGGGCTGACTTCAATTACTTCCCCTTCAAACTCTTTAAATGGACCTGAAAGGACAGCAATTTTATCTCCAATCTCCATGTCAATTTTAATGACAGGTTCTTGCTCTTCAGATTGCTTGAAGATGCGCTCTACTTCAGCACGAGAAAGAGGGAGCGGCTTAACATGACCCCTACCCCTGCCATAACGACGTTTCTGCTCCGCTCCCACAAAGTTAATCACATTGGGAGTATTTTTGACTACCTGCCAAGCTTCATCGTCCATGAGCATTTTCACTAACACGTAGCCAGGAAAAACTTTTTCGTCGCTAGTATAACGTGAACCATCTTTACGAATTTTAACGCTGGGCGTTTGCGGAATCTGAACCTGCATCACGCGATCTCCTATTTCCAGGGTTTGAATCCGCATTTCAATATCGGTCTTGACGCGTTTTTCACATCCTGAAGCTACCTGCACAGCGTACCAACGAGGAGATCCTGTTGGTTTTGCCTTTACTTCCTCTAGTTGCTGGTTGTTGTCCTCTGGTATGTCTGCGGTATTAGTCATAATCAAAATACTTTTCCTGCTCCCCAAGCAAAGAAATTGTCAATTAAGTAGATGATTGTAGACACTAAAATAACCATTAGAATTACGGCTGCTGACTCACTAATCAGCTGTTGGCGCGAGGGCCATACTACTTTGCCTAATTCTTCTTTGGTTTGAGCTGCAAAATCAGCCGCACTATTGCTTCCTGCTGATTCTGTAGTTGCGGGTTTTTCTTTTTTTACTATGTCTTTTTTAGCCAAAACTGTTGCCTCGCGGGAGTATTCGCTCTCTAATAATCTATATGCTATTGCTGTTTAAAATATGTCCTATATGTCCTACAAGATAAAGCAATCAAATTATGATTATCTTTAAATTGCTTAAAAACCTTAACTTCGACAAGGAAGAGGTTTGCTGATAACTATTATTAAGCTTAACTTATTAAGTAAATAGCTGATCTATATCAACAGGTAAAGTAGCTTTTTAGAGTAGCTATAATTTCAGAATGCAATTAACGGCACACTCAGGTTTTACGCGCCTTGGAGGACTTGAACCCCCGACATCCGGTTTTGGAGACCGACGTTCTACCAACTGAACTAAAGACGCATCTTATGCACTGACTTGTTTTTGTCAGGCATTCCCAATTATACCGCATTGACGTATTTTTTCCTAAATAAGACTTACCTTCACCAGGATAGTTTAAATAGGGCGATCAAAACGCTGTTTGATTCTGGTTGCTTTACCAACGCGATCGCGTAAATAGTAAAGTTTGGCACGACGAACTTTACCGCGACGCTCTACTTTAATTTTGTCGATTATGGGAGAGTGTAGTAAAAATACTCTTTCTACTCCTACTCCTTGAAATACTTTACGCACGGTGATGGTTTCATTTATACCACCGTTTTGCATAGCGATTACTGTACCCTTGTAGGGCTGTACTCGCTTTTTGTTTCCTTCAGTAATTCTGACACCAACTTCAACAGTGTCCCCTACATAAATTTCAGGAATATCTGACTTAAGATGTTCAGCTTCTATCGAACGTATAATCGCTTCGGCATTCATGACTAGTATAAAAACTCACGATTTACCATATTAGCTTTTTTTTGGGCGATCTGAAAGAAGTTTTTTAAAAGATAAGGGACAAAGAATAAAGAATAAAGAATAAAGAATGAAAAAGTATATTATTTCCTTCGCCCTCATAATTCATCTTTCATCCTTTAAATTTATCTTTCTCTAAATTCAATTACATCACTTTTAATAGTGAGATCGTATCCACCAAAAAAGCTTTGCCCTAATAATCCTATATCCATTGTGGGAGCAGTAATAACTCGGGCATTTTTTTGAGTAATTTCTGCTACTTGAACAGAGTATACATATCCAGAGGATAGTTTTACATTATTACTACTAGGAGTAGATACTCTAACGGTTTCATGGTGATTAACATTTAAAGTTTTTGCCATTTGCTTGGTAATTGCTATGCCACTTGCTCCAGTATCTAACATCATCTCGAACACATAGCGATTATTAAATTTGACATCAATCACAGGAATACCAGCACGTCTACTTTTGATAGGTACAATATGAACTCCAGATTTTCTTATAGTTTGAGCTCTTTGAGGAATAGCTACAGCAGAGCGATTTGGTTTAGGACTGGAGTTTTGGCAGAGATAACTTAAATCTAAAGGATTGCCATTAGCATCTAACATAAAACAGGCGGAATTATCTTGTGCCTGAACAGCGGTGGCAAAAGAATTAAATAGGACTGACCATATGATTAAGCTAAATAATTTTTTCATTTTAAAAAATATAGAAAATATAGTTATTATTTATGACTATATGGAGATTTATTAATTAGCCTATCTTGGTTTTAAAATTTAGTTATAGACGTAGATCACTGAATCCCGATTTAATTAGAAAATTTTATTGGTTAAGTTGAAGAGGATTTATACTAGACATTTTTTGATTAAATTTTGCCACTCAAGAGATGAAATTAGAGCAACAACATCGAACTCAATACCATATTCTGAAGAATAGTTTTTAAAAGATTTGAGCCAATTAAGAATAATTTCGGTGGGATATTTGTGGCTATAGAACCAGGATTTATAAAGATAATTACTCATTTGTGTTAAATATCCTGTTTGATGAAGTCGCCAAGCACTCCAAATTAGACTTTGATAACGAGATTCAGATTCTAGGGTTTTGACTTCTAGAGGTAAATTAGATTGGGTAAAAAATCTTTCTAATATTTGCTCTAATTCTTGAGCTTGCAGCAGAGTATTTTTGGAAGCGTTATCTTGGTGTTGGCGATATTTAACCGTTGTCTGTTTTACCCAAG
>JASJDX010000225.1 GCA_030064975.1 Pleurocapsa sp. MO_192.B19 | reverse complement strand
AATGCTGCGGTTAGCGTCAGTCGTAAAATATTAGATTTAATGGGACGTACTGACATAACTGTGGCTGAAAGCACAGTTAGGGGTTTAAATCCTTTTCCCCCTGATTTCCGTCGCGACTGTACGATTATTGATAACTTTCCTATTCTTAATGAACCCGATCGGATTAAAACATCTCTAGCAAAAATATCGGGACAAGAATTTATTGTGAAGCAACTACAGGCTGCATCCCAACCTGTGACCTTGATGTTGACTGGCCCTTTAACCACAGTAGCAGAAGCGATCGCCCTACAGCCAGAAATAATTCATAAAATTACTGAAATTGTTTGGATGGGTGGGGCTTTAAGCGTACCAGGCAATGTAGAAAAAGTTTTTGCTTTAGAACATGATGGTTCAGCCGAATGGAATGTTTTTTGGGATCCTGTTGCAGCCAAACAGATTTGGGATACTAAGATTCCTATTACTCTGTGTCCTTTAGATATTACTAATCATGTTCCTGTAACTCCAGAGTTTATTCATAAGTTAACTAAGCAACGCAGATATCCTCTATCAGATTTAGCGGGGATGTGTTACGCTTTGGCAATTCCTCAAAATTATTACTGTTGGGATATTTTAGCTACAGCTTATTTAGCTCGTCCCGAACTATATCAAATAGTAGAACAAGAGACAGATATTATCCCTACTGGTATTAGTCAAGGAAAAACTATTATTAAGGCTGGTGGACGAAAGATTAGAGTGATGACCCAGGTAAATAAAGAAAAGTTTTATGCATACCTGCTAGAACAGTTTGCACAGGATTTACTCTAGTGGACGTGGGCGTAAATAAACCCACTATTGATTGAGAAGGAAATATTAAGTTAAGAGGCAATTTTTTATTTTGCGCGATCGCAGTGAAATTGTCACCAACGCCACTCAGGATGCCACAGGCGGAAATATCTTTATCTATTTAAAAGACAATTTACTTGGGCTAGAAAATAGTCAAATTGCTGCTAGTGCCGAACGTGGTTCAGGAGGTAATATTCAAATTGCTACCAGAGGGATCTTTTTGTCTGCCGATAGTCAAATTAATGCTACTTCCGAATTTGAAATTGATGGTTTAATTCAAATCGACACCTTAGCTGTTGACCCTAATTCACGTTTAATTAAATTACCTACAGAAATAATTGATCCTAGCCTCTATCTATCTCAAGGGTGTAGCGGAAACAAAGATAATCAATTTATGAGCATCGGTAGAGGAGGTTTACCAGAAAATCCTTTCCATGCCGTTATTTATAATTCTGTTTTGCCCGACTGGGGGACATCTTCTGAACCTACTATACTCAAACCATCTTCAAAACCACATACTTCTACTTTCTCAAATATTAGTCCTATTATTGAAGCTCAAAATTGGAAAATTAATCAAAATAGAAAGGTAGAATTATTCGTTATATCTATTGTGTCTATGGAATTAAATTAGCATGATTTTGGAAACAGGAGATCGCATTATTAGAGACTATCTAGACGATTAAATATTTCATAGGCTAATTTAGCTATGTATAACTATCAAAATTTGCTAAGTTTACTATGAGTATTACACCTCAAGGAATGAGTATATTAAATTTATATGATTTATATAGAAAAAATAAATTAATAGTAAATCGTAGATATCAACGTAAATTAGTTTGGACTAAAGCAGAAAAACAAGGATTAATAGACAGTATTTTACTTAATTACCCTATTCCTTTAATTTTATTGGGAAAATTCAATAATGAAGGAGAAGATATGTATGAAATTATTGATGGTATGCAAAGATTAAATGCAATTTTTGGGTTTATAGAAAATCATTTTTCTGTTAATAATAAATTTTTTGATGTAACCAAATCACCATTAGCATATGAATTAAGTAAACAAAATATATTTAAATCTGTTAACAAAGAAACTGCAAAGCTACTCAATGCTTCAGAATGTCTTGATTTTTTAAGTTATTCACTTGCAGTTACAACATATCGAGCAAATTCACAAGAAGAAATTGAAGATGTATTTAATAGAATCAACTCTAATGGTAAACATTTATCTCCTCAAGAAGTGAGACAAGCTGGTGTTACAAGTGGTTTTTCAGGATTGGTAAGAAGTCTTGCTTCAGAAATACGTGGAGATGTATCTCAAGAAATATTACCCTTAACTAAAATGCCAGAAATTAGTATTGATGCCAAGTCAATTTCACTTGGATACGGAGTCATAGCAGAAGACACTTTTTGGTGCAATCAAGGTATTATCAATACTTCTAATCTTAGAGATAGTGAAGATGAGCAAATACTTGCTGATATTATTCTATCAATAGCATTGGATAATCCTTTTCCTGCTAGCAAAGATAAATTTGACTCTTATTATGGCAAAAGTGACAATGATAAGTCAGATGAAATAGAGTTGGCTGTTGCTAAATATGGTATAGATAATCTTCGACAAGATATTAAAACTGTTTGGTCTCATGTAATTAGTGCTGTCAAGATAGTAGCAGAAGAAAACGATAAAAACTTTTTAAGAAAAACATTAAATCCTCAAGGCGGTGGAAATCCAGTAAAACAACCTTTTTATACTTTGTTTATGGCTTTTTATGAATTAATAATTAAGGAATCAAAAGAGCCTTCAGATAATCAAAAAATATTTGAAGCTGTCTATGCTTTAAAAAGTAAACTTAAAATAACTGCTACAACTACCACTAAAGATAGAATTTCAAATATTAATTTAACCAAGGGCTTAATACAAGACTATTTTAAATCATCCCAAAATTTGTCTCGTAGTCCTGGTTCTTACATGATGGACTTAGAAAATTGCCTAAGACGCTCAAAAATTGAAGCTCCTAACTATGATTTTAAACAAGGTCTTTACAATTTGAGTCATGATAATAGATATTTTGATGAAAATTGTTTTGAAAAAATTTGTCAAAATATATCAGCTATTGCAAATTTAGGTAAGGGCAAAGAAGGATTTCTTTTATTAGGAGTTACTGATAAGGAACAAGATACTCAGCGTGTTGAAACCTTAGATGAAATTAAGGCTCCTAGATTCGGTTCATTTGGAATTGTTGGTTTAGAAAGAGAAGCAAATATACAGAATAGTAGCTTAGATGATTATATTCTCTGTATTAGTAGAAAAATTAGGAATGCTCAATTACCCGAATGGCTAAAAACTCAAGTCAATACTAGTTTAACTCCTATTAATTATATGAATCATACAGTATTAATGATTCGTATTAAAGCTGGAAATGAACCAGCATGGTACAAAAACAAGCTTTACATTAGAGACGGACATGAAAAACAAGCACAAGAGAAATCTGGTGAACAAATTAGTGCGGTTTATAATTTATTTAGGTGATTATAAATAGTAATGGGTGGGTAAAATTCCCACCACTAAAATCTAACCCAACCCTACAATTAACTGTTGCTTCGCAGTATCTAAAGCTTCATCTAATTTACTCGCATCACGTCCACCAGCTTGGGCTAAATTTGGTCTACCACCGCCTCCGCCACCGCATATTTTGGCAATACCGCCGATAAATTTACCTGCTTTTAGTTTCTTTTCTTTAATAACTTTTTGACTAAAAGCAGCTACTAAACTTACTTTTCCTTCTGAGGGGATTGAAGCAATTACTACGGCTGATTCATCTAATTTTTGTTGCAATCTTTCGGCAGCAGACTGTAGAGATTTTGCATCCATTTCTCCCATGTTAGCTACCAATATTTTGTATTCTCCTACTGTTTCAGCTTGGGATAACAAACTGTCGGATTTAGCCAGAGCAAGTTCTTGTTTTGCCGCTTCTAATTCTTTTTGCATCGCTTTTAATTCTGCTTGCAAACTATTAACTCTTTCGCCAATTTCTTCGGGTTTTACTTTAAACTTGTCGCTCAATTCTTTGACTACTTTATCCCGTACTTCTAAGTAATCTAAAATAGCCGCACCAGCCACCGCTTCAATGCGTCTTACTCCTGAAGAAATACCAGCTTCAGAGATAATTTTAAACGCGCCAATTTCTGCAGTATTATGAACGTGAGTACCGCCACAAAGTTCCATGGAAACTCCAGGAAAATCAATTACTCTGACTTCATCGGCGTATTTTTCGCCAAACATGGCGATCGCACCTTTAGCTTTAGCTTGTTCTATGGGCATCACATTAACATCCGCTTCGTGGGCTTCGGATATCCAAGTATTAACTAGTTCTTCTACCTGTTGTATTTCTTCTGAGGTCAAAGCACGGGGTGAGTTAAAATCGAAGCGCAGGCGATCAAAGTCTACTAATGAACCTGCTTGCGAAATAGAATCATCGACTATTTTCTTTAATGCGGCTTGTAATAAGTGAGTTGCTGTATGATTAGCTTGAACTCGACGACGACAACTACGATCTATAGTTGCATTAACTGTATCTCCTAGATTGACAGTACCGCGATCGACTTTTCCGTAATGAACAAAGAAACCCGATTCTTTTTGTACGTCTTCGATGCGAATTAATAAATTATCCCCAGACAAATAACCTTTATCTCCGATTTGTCCCCCAGACTCGGCGTAAAATGGAGTGGTGTCGAGAATTAATTGTATTTCTGTACCAGCTTCCGCAGTTTCTACGGCTTTTCCCTCTACCAATACAGCTTGTATTTGTACTTGTGCTTGCAGATTGGTATAACCAGAAAATTCTGTGGGGTGGATATGTTGTGCTAATTTATCTATGCTACCCTGAACGGTAAGATCGATAGTTTCATAGGAAGCTCTTGCGCGATCGCGCTGTTTTTCCATTTCCGCTTCAAAGCCTTCTACATCAACGGTTAAACTCTGTTCGTCGGCAATTTCTTGGGTTAATTCCAAAGGAAAACCATAGGTATCATAAAGGGTAAACGCATCCAACCCTGATATTTGCTGTAGGGGCGAACGGCCGTTCGCCCTTACCTTAGCAATAATTTCAGCTAATAATTTTTCCCCTCGATCTAATGTCTTGAGGAATTGAGATTCTTCGCTTTGTAATTGATTTTTGATAAACTCTTCCCTTTCTCTCACATGAGGATAAGCTGATTCGGATAAAGCGATCGCACTATGGGCAACTTGGTTAATAAAGTTACCCTCAATACCAATTAATCTACCGTGGCGTACCACTCTACGAATGAGACGACGTAAGATATAACCTCTATCTGTATTAGAAGCCATAACGCCATCAGCAATTAGATGAACTACCGAACGAACATGATCGCCGATTACTTTCAAAGAAGTTTTTGTTTTCTCATCAGCCTTGTTGTAGTCTATTCCTGCAATCTCAGCAGCAGTCTTGATAATAGGAAAGATTAAATCGGTTTCATAATTATTTGGTACTTGCTGGAGGATTTGCGCCATTCTTTCTAAACCCAAACCCGTATCAATATTTTTATTTTCTAACGGCGTGCGATTTCCTTCTGCATCCTGGTTATATTGCATAAATACCAAGTTATAAAACTCGATAAATCTACTATCATCTTCTAAATCGATATCTTTATCGCCCAATTCTGGATGAAAATCGTAGTATAATTCCGAACAAGGGCCACATGGACCAGTAATTCCAGATTGCCAAAAGTTATCTTTCTCTCCCATACGCTGAATGCGATGTTCTGGAATACCTATCTTGTCGCGCCAGATAGCAAAAGCCTCATCATCATCCTGAAATACACTGGGAATAATTCTATCTGCTGGTAGCTGATAAACTTGGGTAGAAAGTTCCCACGCCCATTCGATCGCCTGTTCTTTGAAATAGTCTCCAAAACTAAAGTTCCCCAACATCTCAAAGAAAGTATGATGTCTAGCAGTACGTCCCACATTCTCAATATCATTGGTACGAATGCACTTTTGGGAAGTAGTAGCCCGGGGTTGGGGTGCTTTGCGTTGTCCCAAAAATATGGGCTTAAAGGGTAGCATTCCCGCAATAGTCAGCATCACTGTAGGATCTTCTGGTATTAAAGAAGCACTGGGAAGAATTTTGTGTTGTTTAGACTCATAAAACTTGAGAAAGCGATCGCGGATATCACTTCCGCTTAGGTGTGGGAGAGATTCAGCCATAATAGTTTATGTAATGCAATTCGTGTATTTATTTATTTATTCTTGCATTTTTGGGTAGAGGTTATAAAGATTAGCTGACATTGCTAATTGACCACTAACATAACTTCACTACTAAGCAATCAAGATGGCAGTTGCATTAATTTACGAATCACTAATTACGAATCACTAAAATGTATCGTCGATCACATTTGTTTGTTCACTCTGATTGTTAACTTGAGACAGTAAGCTAATTATCTTTTTGCCTAAAGTATATTGTGCTAGCTTAACATTAATGTATACAGTATACATATTTACTTTGCGGTTGCTTTGTTCATGAAACCAATAACTAAGACTCAACTACTTATTAATGGCGATTGCGGTTGCGAAGCAAGTCCGCAGGACTCAGCTAGCCGCAGGCATCGCCTGAATCAAAGTATTGCTCGTTTAGCTAAAATTGGCGCACTTCCTAATGGTGGTGTGAAACGTATTGCCTACAGCCAAGAAGATATTGAAGCGCGGAATTTAATTAAACACTGGATGACAGAAATTCAGATGCAGGTAAAGGTTGATGAAGCGGGGAATATCATTGGTAGATATCCTGGTAAAAATCCCGACGCACCAGCTTTAGCCACGGGTTCACATATCGATACAGTCCCTTGTGGTGGACATTATGATGGTGCATACGGAGTCTTAGCAGGATTAGAAGTAGTACGAGTTCTCCAAGAAAATCAGATTAGGCTCGATCGCTCTATAGAAGTGATTGTCTTTACTGATGAAGAAGCCAGCATGATAGGTTCTAAGGCAATCTCAGGTAGAGTAATTAAAGAGCCAAATTATTATCTTCGTGCCGATGGCACAGATATTAATACTTGTTTAGAGAAAGTGGGCGGAAATTGGCATAATATTGCTCAAGCCCGTCGTAGTTCTCAAGATATCGCTGCATTTGTTGAACTTCATGTCGAACAAGGCCCCGTTCTCGAATCTATGAGTAAACAAATCGGCGTAGTTGAGGGCATAGTCGGGCAAAGACGTTTTAATATTACCGTAAAAGGCAGTGCTAACCATGCTGGTACAACTCCAATGCAGATGCGTTGTGATGCTTTAGTTGCTGCTTCCCAAGTGGTTTTAGCCGTAAATCAAATCGGTAAAACTCCTGGACAACAAGTAGCTACAGTCGGCAAAATGCAAGTCTTGCCCAATGCGGCAAATGTTGTTCCTGGTTGGGTAGAAATGAGCTTAGACATCCGCGATTTATCGAGTTTACACATAGATAGTCTTCTAGAACAGTTACGTATCCATCTAGAAAACATAGCCGTTGCTACTAATACCCAAATTCGCTTGAATCCCTGTTTGCACAACGAACCCGCTTTAGCCGAACCCTATATTCAAAAAGCGATCGCCTTAAGCTGTGAAAGTCTTAATTTAAGTTATACATACTTACCCAGTCGCGCCAGCCATGATGCTCAAGAATTAGCTCAAATTACCGATATGGGCATGATTTTTGTTCCCAGTGAAATGGGCGTATCCCACGATGCGAGTGAATATACTTCCCCCGAACAATGTATTCAGGGTGCGAATGTTTTGTTACAAACTTTAATGCAATTAGATCGTTATTTTGAGCAACAATAAATCATCAAAGAGATCGCTTCTGTGTTTCGGAAATATCCAAAACTTTTTCCAGAAGCAAGCACCATTCCTCATCCTCAACTACTGTAAATCCAGTACGATTATACAAAGACTGAGCTGGATTATTTTTGAAAACTCTCACTTGAATTTTACTTTTCTTTCTACGGTTGGCAACTTCTTCGACAAATCTCAGCAATGCTGTACCAATTCCACGCCCACGAAACTTTTGAAGTAGCTGCAATGTCTCAAGATATAAACAGTCGGGGCGATCGCGCAGAGACAGAAAACCAACACAACGATATTAGATATTATTTGAACTACGCCTGTAAATCTTCATCAAATCTTTAATAAATTTTCAGAAGAAACATAGGTAAATAAAAGCAGTTGAATCTGAAGTATCTATCGAGGAAGGGATATTTACCTATACATTTTTCGATGAACAATAATTCGCAAGCGCTGAGCAATGGTTTCCAGGCTTCTCTCAGAAAAGATGATTCTCTGATTCTAGAATGTCTTTTGAAGCAAGATGGATTGTTGATGGGTGATAGCGGTCTCACAACGTTGATAAGTCAAGGAAAGAGTAGTTTGACGAACACGACGAAAAGGACGATTCTTACTACCTCGACCAGCACCTTGATCAACTTTTTGATAGCTTATCTTCTTCTCAATCGAAGTTAGTATCTGCTTCTTAACTCGATAACGTTTCAGAATACTCTCCACTTTGGTTTGTAGAATAACTTCATCTTGAGGTGGCTTTTGAGCAAGTTTTTCTAATGCCGAGACAGTGTCTGAGACTATAGCTTATGCTAATACCTTAGATACTAGTGCGATCGCCGATATTTTTACCTCCGTTGAAATCAAGGCTATTGCCAACGGCATTAATAACTCTGGCAAAATTAACACTGGTAATGATAGTGACACCGTTGATGGCGAGCTCGAGGCTTCTATCGCAGCAGTTGCCACAGCTACAGTAGATGTCACGGCAATCGTTGAAGAGATATCCCAAGCACCGATTTCTGAGGGGCTCACAGCTTTTGCAGAAGTAATAGCTACAAGTTTAGCCCAGGCAGAGATCATTGCCAGAGGCATTAATAATAAAAAAGGCACAATTATTACAGGCGATGGTGGAGATACTATCAGTGCTAAAGCCACTTCTAGTTCTGCGACCTTTTCAGAAGCTGGTGCTTCCACTGTAGCCAGCGCCTCTCCAGAAAATCAAGCTTTAGCTGGGGCTGTCGTCGATGCTTTAGCTGAGGCTTCTGACGAAGCGATCGCCATTGACAATAGTGGTGGTTTGATTCTCATGGGAAAAATAGACGAAGATGATGAGGATACGATAGAGGCTACTGCAGAAGCTTCTAGCAAAGCGATCGCTATCAAAAATATTGGTGGTCAGATTCGTACTGGAGGCGGAAAAGATTTAATAACGGGTTACGCTACAGGCAGCGAATCTTACGGCATTTTTGGTGGCGATATCCTTACCGGAGCTGGAGCCGATCGGGTCGAAGCCTCCAGTTTTGGAGGTGGCATCACCATCAATATGGGTCATGGAGCAGACTTCGTTCAAGGTTTTGGTGACAGTACAGTATATGGTGGTACAGGTTTCGATACACTCAGCCTTGGCTCTTACAACAAAAGCGACTTTAGTATATACACTAACAATAGTTTTACTGTGTTTGAGCTAGGTGACACTACCATGCAAACCCATGGATTTGAGAATTACATCTTTGCTGATGGAAATTATAGTGATGATCTTATAATGAGTTAATGCGTTTTCTGTGACATCCTCCTACGCTGACCGCTTTCTAGCTATCGGTTGTGACTTTCTCAACTTCTGCATTGTAAATCATCTGAGATTTGTGAGCAGCATCTCTGATTAGAGAGACTACTGTGACCTAAGCCCTACAGTTAATTCGGCTTACTCCTCCTCAAGCTACTGCCTATTGAGCCAATTATATTTTTCTCCTAATTCTCTAGGATAAATCACAAAAGTGATTGTGCTACCGTACAGCCTTCGGATCGCGCGACTCGTAGCCGATCAATTGCGATTTACTCCATGAAATATTAAATATTACACTATTGCTACGTGCTTGGTTTTGACCAAATGTTAGGTTTAAATTGCCGATCCAGGGGGGTTTTAGCAATGTGATTGGTGTAATTATGCATTACTTTAACAGCTATACCTAAAATTACTTCTAATACTTGCTGTTTACTGTATCCAGCAGCCATAAATGCTTCAATTTCACTATCTTCAACCCAACCGCGTTTCTGTACCATCTTTTGAGTAAAGTGGCGTAATGCTTGTAACTTTGGCTCTGGCATCTGTGTTCCATTTCTTAAAGCTTCAATATTCTCCTGAGACATTCCCTTCATTTTGGCTAATCCTGAATGAGCTGCCATGCAGTAGCTACAAGAATTTTCATAATTGGCTGTTAAATAAATAACTTGCTGTTCAATAGCAGTAAAGCTGGTAGTTTCAAATAAATCCCATAACGTCATCGAGCCTTGTAATAAAGCTGGAGCTTCTGCCAAAATGCCTTCTAAATTAGGAATAAAGCCAAAAGTTTCTTGAGCATGAGCCAATGCTTCTTTTGAGTTGTCTGGTGCTGTTTTTAAAGTATGAATCGTAAATTCCATAGATTAAATTTTTTAATTCTCAAATTCCATAATTAAGGAGACAGGTCTGTCTACCAATTTTGTTGATAGTATATCTCTATGGAGACAACATTGTCTACTTAAAATCAAAATGAAATCTGCCAATAATCCTCGCCAGCAAATCTTAGAAACTGCTTCGCAACTTTTTTATCAAAAGGGAATTCAAAAAGTCGGTATTAATGAAATTATTGCTACTAGCGGCGTAGCGAAAAGAACTCTTTATCGATACTTCGCTTCCAAAGACGAACTGATTGAAGAAGTAATGAAACACCGAGCTACAGAATGGTTGTATTGGTTTGAAACAGCAGTACAAAATCGTGGCAATACGGCAAAGGAGAAATTGCTAGCTACTTTTGATGTGTTGCGGGAATGGTATGCTAGCCCAGATTTTAGGGGTTGTCCTTTTATTAACGCTGTGCTTGAAATAGCCGATAATTCTCATCCTGCTCATGATGTTTCCGTAGGAGTAAGAGAATCAATTCGGATGCAGATTGAGCAACTAGCCAAACAAGCAGGAGTCAAAGATGCAAAATCATTTTCCCAACAATATTTACTTTTAATTGGAGGGGCAAGTTTAATGGCAACAATTGAAGGATTTTCAGGAGGTGCGAATTATGCACAACAAACACTGTCTACTTTAATTGATAGCTCTATAAAACAGCCTCAAAACTAGTTAAATATAGACTTTGTCGATCA
Source organism: Pleurocapsa sp. MO_192.B19 (assembly GCA_030064975.1). Classification (GTDB taxonomy): domain Bacteria; phylum Cyanobacteriota; class Cyanobacteriia; order Cyanobacteriales; family Xenococcaceae; genus Waterburya. The sequence continues at coordinate 1,740 of JASJDX010000225.1, read as the reverse complement.
TAATCTAGAGAACGTGGGCGCAAATAAACCCAATACTGATCCAAATTGAAAGTCAGGTAACTTAACTTACTACTTACTACTTGTTGCTTTATAAGCTGCCCAACCGCCAAGATCCGAAATATCAGGCCAATTATGCTTTTCGATCAATTCTTGGGGATATAGCATGGCGATCGCCTGTTCGCCTCCTTCTAGATTTACTGTATCGGGGTACATATGGGGAGGTTCGTTAGCCAAGAGATATTGATACTGTTCCTCAGTCATTTCATAAATTTCACCAGGAATACTAATTCCCCCTGTTTCTATGGCATAAATAGCGGGATGCCAGCCATTTTCTGCTGCATGAAGGCGATACTGAGGAAGAGTTTTAGTAGTTTTAATAAACTTGGCGTTTGTGAGATTTTGATGATCTGGCTGTCCTCTCAAAGCCGAACCACAAATAAAAACGCGCTTAATACCTAATCCTATTGTTGTCATGATGTTATTTCAGATGTAAGTAATTCGGTGGTGTTGATAATTTCCAGTTCGCGCACAACTCTGGCTTTACTAGCAATTAAATGCTCTTTAATAGTTTTTTGAGCTAAATCGGGGTTTCTTGTGGCGATCGCGTCGTAGATTTGTCGATGTTCTAGACGAATTTCTAATACTTGAGGATTGTGTTTAGTAGTTTGAACCCTAAGCAACGCCATTTTGTCAAAAACTTGTTCTAACAAAGTTAATAGCCATTGATTATTAGAACTAGCTGCTATTAACTGATGAAATTTATAGTCTAGTTCCAAAAGTTCATAACTATCGGCTGGCTGTACTTTAGATTTTGCTGAATTTTCTGCTACAACTACGTATTCTTCTAATTGTTGTAACTGTTGAGAATTAACAGATTCGCAAGCACCTGCTGCTGAAAGCTGCTCTAAAGCTATACGGCAATCATAAAGTTGAATTGCATCCTGAATAGAAAGTGTAGCCACTTTAAAACCACCATTAGGATTAGAGACAATTAATTTTTCTCGTTGTAATTGACCAATTGCTTCACGAACAGGAGTACGACTAACCTGTAATTGTTCAGCTAATCTAGTTTCAACTATTCGTTCACCTGAAGCTAAACCTCCTGTCAGAATAATTTTTCGCAGGGCTTGATATACTTGTTCTCGTAAGGATTGACTTCTTTGAATAGCAATCATCAGTTGAATTTAAACTTATATAATCAGTCCGTGAATTGAAACCAATAATTTTTAAGATAGTAGATTGATTAGTTAATTTCCCATATCTCTTACTTATTACCTCTTACTTATTGCCTCTTACTTGTTACCTTTTGACTTATTAGTTTCAGCCGAAACTTCCGTATTCAAGCTAGACGAGGGTTAGAAAACTAGCTGATATTATCTTTGAGTATACAGTATACAAGAGTAGGACAATCCATAATATTTGAGCGAAAAAGCTACTAGCTCTGTTGCAGCGACACTTTTTCCTCTCAGCTTCTCTCTGAAACAGCTGCAATAACTAAGGGATTCTAAAAGATAAGAATTATTCACTCACATTTATTCTGGACTCAAATCTTATAGATGCCTAAATTACTGATTATCTCGTTTTATCTCGTTGTTTATCTCGCATAGTTCGAGGAAAAAATCATAACTCCTTGTCTCTGTAGCGTAGCGTCTCGCGTAGCGAGTACTCCGAACTCCGTTCGCGGTTGCGGAGCAAGTCGTTAGACTCAGCGTGCCCGTAGGGCATACTCCGAACTCCTTG